>CAYWNG010000184.1:2553-10458 GCA_964458685.1 uncultured Pirellulaceae bacterium | reverse complement strand
GGCCCTCTGGCAGGTCTCCTCGGATAAGGACGTGAGTTTCCTCTGCACAAGCTCGTCCTTTACCTGATCGCTTGTCTGGGAACGGCTTAACGATGTTGTGCTCACTCGCCTGATCGATCCGGCCTGGGCGCTGACAGCGCCGACGCTTTGCGTTGGTCGTAGACGTTTCTGTTCGTAGCCTCGCAGATTTGGTGAGATTTTTCAGCGTTGAGTCCCTGGGTCTTACTGCCCACAAGTCGCTCAAGCTCCGTAACATCGCAGGCTTCCTCCCCACCCTGAGTCGCCCCACCCTGAGTCGCCTCAGTGCAGTTGCCTTCGTCTAGTGCTTTTCCATTTGGAGCTTTCATTTGGTATACTGATCTCCTCTGAGACTCCCAGTCTCGCACAGGGGACTTGAACCCCACTTTCATCAGACGTCGCTCCCAATCCCTCGGCGATCAACAAAACGCAAATAACCATCGCATGCAACAGAGCCGCCGGTCGGGTCGGTTTTGAAATCAATACGTCTCGCGCCGACCCGCTGATGTGTGTCGTTCTGCTAAACCCAAATGTTGAAAAGTCTGACACGTCTTAGCTTACGAGCTTTGCTGCTACTCGTCGCGATCGCTGCAGTCGCTGTAGCGTTATGGCATCGAGGTGCAAGACGACAAGAAATGTTGGTCGACGGCATTCGCAACTCTGGAAGCGACGTCCTTTATGACTGGCAGATTGATCTCAACAAGCGAGATACTATTGCTAACGCAACGCCACCGTATCCAAAATGGCTCGTAGACTTTTTCGGTGATAGCTACTTCTATTCTGTCCCCTTCGCTAAACTGAATTTGTCCGAAAAGCCAAAGGAACCAATATTACGCTACGGAGAATCTCTAGAAGAGCTCTACATAATTCGTGGAGATCCATCGAGCGTTTTTGAAACTGCCTATTTGCCGAATTTGCGTCGACTGGATGTGATCGTACCTGATATTCCGCTCGATTTATCATTCGTTGTGGATTTGCACACACTTGAGCACATTTCTATCGATGCAACAAGAATTGAGGGTATCTCCACACTAAAAGGGCTGCGAAATTTGAGATCTCTCCATTTAACTACCAATGAAATTGAATCACCGGAAATGCTTGGCGAGCTTACGCAACTGACCACACTTTCCATTGGTGCATTAGAAATGGAGGCTCCACTTACCTCCGAAGAAACGGCCAAGATTCTCGCAAATCTCCCTAATCTAAAGCGAAATCGGACGAAGTAGCTTAGCAGAACACATTAAGGATTAGATGATGATGCCTCGCTTGGTTAGAGACACAGCGGCGTAGGAGTGTGATGTGGAGGCGTGGGAGTTGGCAGTGGAGTGGTTAGCCAACATCTAATCCGTTGTGTCGCCACATCGTGGCTGGGCTACTGGGTTGGCTGCTGAATATGTTGGGATAGGTTGTCGACTTCGAAATCTCTCCCGCGGGGTCTTGCTGCTTAACTCAGATTGGAGGGAGCGACGCATGCATGAATCCCTTTTGTGAGTTTTGTGTTTTTTTGTGGCTAGCGAGATTCCGTGAATCGGTATGATCTCTCGCATCTTGATTCCGGTGGCTGACGCTCATCGGCATAGATGTGTCGCCCTCCAGGCTGAAACCAGGCGATTGTGCATGTGAATCTTGCGATGTTTCCACGCTATTCGACATCGCCCGAACATTGGATGCCGAACTTGCTGGCAAGAACCCGAATACTGTGGGTGCCTCGATACGTGGATCGATGAGAATTGGGATTCAATCGAGATACGTCTAATGGAACTTGACCACGGGGCTCGATTCGTAGCTATAATATCCTGAAATGGTTCGTGAATCGAATCCTCTTCCCAGCCAGTACATCCCACCTTCGAATACGGTCGCAATCAATTCCCGCAGCGACTGGAGTTGGTGACATGCTTTTCACTTCATTCCGTTTAGCGTTACCCTGGGCGATTAGTTGTCTAGTGACTCTCGCTGGGCCAAGCCAATCCGCGTTTTCCTTCGACGGGCAGCCATCGACCAGCGAGTCGATCGATTACCAAGTTCAAATACGACCGATACTCGTCGACCACTGTCTAGCCTGTCATGGGTTGGATCAGGAAAGTCGGCAAGGTGGTTTACGGCTGGACACTCGAAGTGATGCCATGCAAGGCGGTGAGTCGGGTAAGCCCGCTATCGTTCCAGGCGCACCTGAAACGAGCGAATTGATTCGACGCATCCTCGCTAACGATTCCGACGAACTGATGCCGCCGAAATCGCACGGTAACCCGCTCAATAGTCAACAGATTGAACTGCTTAAGAAGTGGATCGAGGGTGGTGCTCAGTTCGCCGATCACTGGTCATTCGTTCCGCCACAAAAGAAGCCCATTCCGAAGCTTGACCCGGCTGCTGAAGCTCATCCCATCGACGGCTTTGTGCTCAGCCACATTCGCAAGTTGGGTCTGGAGAGCTCGCCAACCGAACAATCCAGCGTTCTATGTCGCAGAATCTATCTGGACATTATTGGCTTGCCTCCCACACTGGAACAGTTGCGTGCTTTCGAAGTAGAAGGCATCGGAGCCACGGTCGACAAACTGCTCGCAAGTGAGCGCTTCGGAGAGAAGTGGGCTCGTTCGTGGCTTGACGCGGCTCGCTATTCCGACACCAACGGCTACGAGAAGGACCTCAAACGCGATCAATGGGCTTGGCGCGATTGGGTAATTCGCGCCATCAATGCTGATATGCCCTACGATCAGTTCATCGTCGAACAGATCGCTGGTGATCTACTTCCTAATGCGACTCAAGATCAGATGATTGCTACGGGCTTCCTGCGCAATAGCATGGTCAACGAAGAGGGAGCGATCGTCCCCGAGCAGTTCCGTATGGTCGAGATGTTTGATCGCATCGACTGCATCGGTAAGTCCGTTTTGGGCTTGACGACTCAGTGCGCTCAATGCCACACGCATAAGTTCGACCCGTTGACGCACCATGAGTACTACGGGATGTTCGCATTCCTCAACAACACTTACGAAGCTCAGTCGTGGGTCTACACGCCTGATCAGCAAACCAAGCTCAACGAAATCAAATCCAAAATTTCGGCGCTTGAAGATCAGATTCGATCCTCCCGCGCGGATTGGCAGACTCAATTGACTGAATGGACGAAGAAGTTAGCCGAGCAACAGATTCCTTGGCAGTCCATTACCTTCAACGATATGAACAGTATCAGCGGCTTGAATCACCCGACTCAGGAAGCTGACCTCTCGCTGTTGATGAAGGGACACAGCAGTGGCGATGTTTACTTTATTGGTGAACCGAAACTGGAGTCGATTACTGGCTTGAGAATTGAAGTACTTAATCACGGCGATCTCCCGTTTCGTGGGCCAGGACGCAGCAGTGTTGGAACATGGGGAATTCGAGAGATCGAAGTGTTTTTGCAACAACCCGAAGCCAAGGACTGGCAGAAGTTAAAGTTGGTCAACGCCAGCGCGGACTTCGCAGAGCCCGAACAGAAACACGAAGAAGGCAAGAGTCAGAGCGGCCCGGTCCGATTTCTGATCGATGGCAGCGATTCAACTTGGTGGAAAGCTGATCGAGGCATCGGCCTGCGCAACAGCCCTTCAGTCGCTGTCATGCAGTTCGAAACGCCGATCGTTGCTCCAGCAGGAACTAAGTTCAAAATTGCTATGCGCATGACAGACATGGTTGGTTGCTGTCGGTTCTCGTTGACAAGTGCTGCCAACCCAGCAGCTAATGCAAATGCGACGACAACAGCGACGACAACAGCAACTGCAGTCGACTACGGAGCGGTTCTAGCTGCGTTGAAACCAGAACAACAGCGCGACACCGAAGATCGAAACTATCTTTTCAGCGGTTGGCGTAAGTCGGTCGAAGAACTCAAGCCGCTCAACGAACAGATTGACGCTCTTTGGAAGCAGATTCCAAATGCCGAAACATCGATACTGCATGTCGCCGAACGACCAGCCTTCGATTCGCGGAAGACTCATCTGCTCAGTCGCGGTGAGTGGGATCGACCTGTGGAGGTCGTTGCTCCATCCGTGCCGGCTGCGTTTCACCCGATGCCCGAAGGCGACGAACCGGCGAGACTAAAGTTCGCGAGGTGGCTGGTGGATCGTCGGTCGGCCTTACCAGCTCGTGTTGCAGTGAATCGAGTGTGGCAGTCGATCTTCGGAACGGGTTTGGTCGAGACCGCGGAAGACTTTGGGACGCGGGCTCCTATGCCCGTCTATGCGGATCTGCTGGACTGGCTGGCAGTGGACATGATGGAGCATCAGTGGAGCACTAAGCATTTGATTCGGCAGATCGTCACCAGCAAAACCTACCAACAAGCTTCTCGAGTCAGTCTGCAACAGTTGGAAGCTGATCCGAATAATCGACTGTTGGCTCGAGGCCCAAGATTCCGCGCTGATGCCGAGCAGATTCGCGATATGGCGATGGCAATTGCCGGAGTGATCCATCATCAACTCGGCGGACCAGCGACTATTCCTCCCGTGCCACAGAATGTGTTGGACTACAACTACGTTTATCCGAGCTACTGGACTCCCGCCCAGGGGCCTCAACGCTATCGACGCACCGTCTATAACTTCCGCAAGCGATCGATGCACGACCCGGTGATGTCCGCCTTTGATGCTCCCAACGCCGATTCGGCTTGTGTGCGGCGCGTACGCTCGAATACACCCCTAGCGGCACTTACGGGACTGAACGAAACGATCTTTGTCGAATCGGCTCAGGCTATGTCGCTACGAGTGCTACGCGAAGGAGGCAACGACGACATTGCGAGAATCCGCTTTGCCTACCAGCTTTGTACCGCGCGATTGCCAACTGAGGATGAGCAAAAAACGCTGCTCGATCTTTTGGCTTCGCAGCGGAAGCGAATCGCGGAAGGCTGGTTGAACGCACGAGAAGTCGCGACGGGAAAGTCCGACCAACTGCCTGCATTACCGCCGAACGTAACGCCGCAGGATGCTGCTGCTTGGACGATTGCTTCGCGAGTTCTACTGAACCTGGATGAGACGATGAGCAAGAACTAGTGTCGTGAATCGCTCAACGCGATCCGATTGCAAGTTGCCGAATAAACTAAACATCGAACAAATACGACGTGTAAAACTATGAGCTCAAAAGAATTGAAAAAACACTCACCTAACTTGATCGCTCGCCGTTGGTTCCTTCAGCGTAGCGGAATCGGCTTGGGTTCGCTGGCCGCAGGATGTTTGCTGCAAAGCGAGCTGGCTGCATCGATGGCGATGTCGGGGTCGCCAGCCGATTCGCTTGCGGCCAAGGCACCGCATTTTCCAGCCAAGGCCAAGCGCGTGATCTACATGTTCCAAGCTGGCGCGCCGAGCCAGTTGGAATTGTTCGATCCTAAACCGGAACTCACCGCTCGCAATGGACAGTTGCCTCCGCCAAGTCTTTTGGAAGGCTATCGAGCTGCATTCATCGATCCTAAATCTGGGCTGCTGGCTGGCAAGTTCTCCTTTGCCAAGCATGGCAAGTGCGGAATGGAGTTGAGCGAAGTGTTGCCATACACGGCGCAGATTGCCGATGATATCTGTTTGATTCGCACAATGCAGACTGAAGCGGTGAACCATGCTCCCGCGCAGATCATGATGAATACTGGAACGCAGCAGTTTGGGCGCCCCAGTTTTGGTGCGTGGAGCTTGTATGGACTTGGCAGCGAGGCGAGCGATCTGCCTGGCTTCGTAGTATTGACGAGTGCCAAAGGTACCAGTGGCGGTGCGAGCAATTACGGCGCAGGCTTTCTGCCAACGATGTACGGAGGCGTACCACTGCGGAGTAAAGGCGACCCAGTACTGTACCTTTCTAATCCGCCTGGCATCGATAGCCAGGCTCAGCGCGATTCGCTCGATGCAATTCGCAAGCTGAACGAGTCGTCACTGAGCAACTTAGGCGATCCCAACATTGGCGCCAGAATTCAAAGCTATGAGATGGCTTATCGGCTGCAGACAAGTGCTCCTGAGTTGATGGATCTGAGCGGCGAGTCGGCTGAAACTTTGGCGCTGTACGGTATCAAGGACCCGAAGGAAGCTAATTACGCTCGCAACTGTTTACTTGCACGTAGGTTGATTGAACGCGGCGTGCGATTTGTGCAACTGTTTCACGAAGCGTGGGATCAGCATGGCAACTTGAAAGCGGGAGTCAAGCAAAACGCTGTCGATACCGACCAAGCTAGCGCAGCGTTGGTTAAGGACCTCAAGCAACGCGGACTGCTCAACGACACTCTAGTGATCTGGGGAGGCGAATTTGGTCGGACACCGATGGTCCAAGGGGGTGATGATGGTCGAGACCACCACAATCGTTGCTTCAGTATGTGGCTAGCTGGCGGTGGAGTGAAGCCTGGATTAACTTACGGCCAGACCGACGACTTTGGATTCAATGTCGTTCAAGATCCCGTGCACGTTCACGATCTCAACGCCACGCTTCTGCATCTGCTTGGCTTAGACCACTTGCGTTTGACCTATCGCTTTCAAGGCCGCGACTATCGACTAACGGATGTTCACGGAAACCTAGTTAAGGGAATCTTGGCTTAGCCCCGCGGAGTGTATTTTGTTTAACGGTGTTTAACGGCAAGCCGCAGGCGACTGAGACATCAACGACGGTGCTAGAACAGTCGCCTACGGCTTGCCGTTAAACGATTTGAGCGTTGCGACTATTGCTGCGAGATTACGAACAGTCGCCTGCGGCTTGCCGTTGAACTCAATGCCGCTGCACTCGATCGGCGCACCAAACCTTGATGAATTCAAGATGAACTCAATAGAAAATCTGTGCTATTTAGCCGCACAACGAATCTTCTAAGTTAAACTGGATATTCTGGTCGATTTTTGGTCGAATGGAGGAGGTTTCTTAGTTCGTTGAGTTCCGCAGCCAGTTAAGCTGCTTATGCGAGGGAGAAGGAAATGAGAATCAAAACTGCCGCGTTGTTTTCGGTGATTGCCTTGTTTGCGGCTGTAGGCAGCGTCTGGTCTATCAATCAAGAGCCTAGCGACAAGGTGACTAAGGCCGCGATCATGCGTCTGAAGCTGGAACCTGCCAAGAAGATCCTAGAAGGTATCGCTCTAGGCGACTTTCAAGCTGTTCGAAAGAACACCGAGCAGATACGATTGCTGACGCTAGATGAAAGTTGGATGTTGGTGCAAACGGATGACTATCGTCAACAGACAAAGAACTTCGAGCGATCGTTGAACTTGCTCAATCGCATGTGCGACGAGAAGGACATCGAAGGCGTTACGTTGGCTTACATGCAAGTCACCATGCGGTGCGTCGAGTGCCACCAACGGATGCGCGATCTGCGCAAATAACTCAAAACTGGACTAAAGCTACTATGAAGACCGACTTGATTCTTTGCCCCGTCGATAACTCGAGAAATTCGTCGGTCGCCTTCGATGTGATTAGTCGCTTGGTCAAGCCAGGCGACAAAGTCATCTTGCTGCACGTCACTGGAGCGGGCGAGCAGCCTCTAACCTTAGAGGATTCGTGGATGCAGCGTTCAGAATCTGAGCTGCGAGATCGTATCTTGGCCGAGCATAACGTTGAATTCGAACACTTAACCCTGTCGGGTTCTCCAGTCGACATGATTACCTCAGTCGCTCGGCGCAAGAAGGTCGACCTGATTGTCATGGGAACCCACGGACGAACCGGATTTAGCAGATTGTTTATGGGCAGCGTCGCACAGGGTGTTCTAGCCGATGCACCCTGCACAGTCCTTACAGTCCGCCCCGCACAGCTACACGGTTGAGTTCATGAAGATCCGTTAAGGGCGATCCGTTAAGTGCGATCAGTTCATGGCGGTCTGTGCTTAGCGCTCTCTACGTAGCGCTCTGTGCGTAGCGATCAGTCCTTAGCGATCAGTCCTTAGCGATCAGTCCTTAGCGATCAGTCCTTAGCGATCAGTCC
>CAYWNG010000184.1:0-2453 GCA_964458685.1 uncultured Pirellulaceae bacterium | reverse complement strand
TTAGCGATCAGTGCTTAGCGAGACAGTGGCACCCTCCACCGTTGTTCGTTGCGCCAAAGTCCGAATAATCCTCAAGCCTGCAACACCGCGACAGGTACCTTGCATCAATTGCTAGCTTGGGAGTCAGGCCACGCGATTCTAATTCCGATACTCGCGATAAGGCACCAAGGCTTGGTATTGCGCAACATTCTACGCCTCAGTTGCGCTGTATCCATCAGCAGAGTCGATTGCAGTCCCGCGATGGGTCTTCGTTCGACTTTGTCACTAGGGTGCATAAGTGTCGGCAAGACTACCGCCAAGTGGGACCAGTCATTGAACCGGTCGGCGTCGTAGAGTTCCAAGGAAGGCATGATGAATAGCAAACGATTGTTGGTCAGCAGCGAATCCCAAAGCAACGCACCGGCTCAAGCTAAGGCTCAGGCTCCTGCGAGCAAATCTCGCTGGCAATTGCTGGTCGTACCAAGTGCTACAACTGCTACAACCAAACTCAATTCGGTCCGCATCGACGCGGCTCATCCAATCAATGCGCCCCACGTACAACTCGGTTGGTCCCAACAAGTAGGCTGGCACAATCCTATTTCAACGACCGCTCTGCCGACAATGAACACTACGACTGTTGGTTCGGCGCACTCGAAAATCAAAGCTCCAAAATTCCTGCTCAACGCCGACCGCAGCGCCGATCGCAACGCGGTTCGTGGCGAGCAGGTGCTAGATCAAGGCGAATTAGACAAGCGATTGATCGAAATGGCGAGTCAGTTAGCCACGGATATTCGCGATCCTCTCGCTGCCGCGCATCGCATTGTAAGCGTCATTAGTCATCAAGTTCGCACAAACAGCTTCCTGACTCTGGATGATGCGGATCTGCTGGCGACAGCTTCCAACAAGCTAGATTTGGTCGCGCAGTGGACCGACAGCATTCTTCTGACTCGCAAGCTTGAAGAGGGTGGTATCGAGACCATTCGTTCCCGTTTCACACCGGCTCAGTGGCGAGACTCGGTCGAGGAGTTGCTTGAGAAGATCGTACTGCCGAAGCGCATTAAGATTCAGTGGATTGGTTGGGACGCCGAGCTTCCTTGCTTGTATCTTGATCCCAATCACCTCACTCGCGCGATCTTCAATCTTGTGGCGAGTTCCGCCGCAGCAAGCGAAATTCAAAGCGAGCTGACGATTCGAATCAATTGGCAAAACAATGTAACTCAGCGCTTGATGATTACCATCGAAGACAATGGTCCTGGTTTGCCTTCCAATCTCATGAAAATCCTGAATAGCTCGACGATCGATTCGCTGCTCCCCGCTAAGGGAATCGGCTTACAGACGGCGAGACAGTTGATCAGCGCTATTGGTGGATTAGTTGCAGCGCAGCACGGATCGACCAGCGGAACGATTATTCGCCTCTCGCTTCCAGTCGATACCTATGCCTCGATGATACGCGCATGGATTCTTCAGAATGCAACGATTGGCGCAGACCGATCGAAGTATCATGTTAACCTGTTTGCCGTTCGATCGGGAATTGCTGAAGCGGATGCCTTCAACGTCCACCTTCAAAAATCGGCCAGCACAAAGCAGTTTGTCTATCGCGTCGCTGCAAATCGATGGCTGGTTCTTGAGATGAAGTCAGCCATAGAGCGAAGCGATTCGATTTTGATGGCCAACGCCCAGCGATACGTGCCAGTCAAGTTGCAGGACAGCCAACCTTGGCTATCGCAATCGGTGTTCCAGTCTCAGTCCTTTGAGTTGGATGGATTACTCGGTCGATCTGACGGCTCGTTGCGATTACCGCAGTTGACCGAGCAACTTGCGGCAAAGTTCTCGGAGCTATTGAATCACCAACAGCCCGCAATTGAATCGCTGACGATCAACAAGGACGAGATTCCCACGCCACACATTCGCAGAGAGATCAAGACGCTGGAGATCAGCCCTTCGTCGCATGCGATTGAGAATTCAAATTCAGCCCAGTCCAGCGGATCTTCGGACCAGCCTGGTGCCAAGACTGTGAGTGATATCGTTAAGCAATGGAAGATGGTCCAAGCTAAACTTGCAAAGATCACCAGTCATCCTGCTGTTGTCGCCCACGCCACTGCGTCTGCAAATTCCACAACTGCTGTCCGTGCATAAATGGCTATGCTCACTTGGCGGCGGTGTGCCAGTACATGTTGTTGACGCGTGGAGCGAACAGGCCAACTGTGTTGTAAGGAACGAGCAACTCACGAACTTCGGCAATGTAGTCATCGATTTTCGAGCTGTTAAGAAGTTCGCCCGTTGAATCTGCAGCTACGCCTTTGGTCGCATTGTTGCCTCGCGTCGATTCTCCGAGCAAGTGTCCCAGCAAGTCTCGGCAGCGATAAACAATTTGCTGGAACTGCTTGTCACTACTAAGCAAAAAACTGGGGAACTGACCTTCGCGATGCAACCTCTCGAAGGTTGTCGCCGCGGCGAAGTAGATCATGGTCCAG
>CAYWNG010000183.1:0-10510 GCA_964458685.1 uncultured Pirellulaceae bacterium | reverse complement strand
GCTGGTGTGTTAAACGCAGGCAACTTGGTTGGATCAAGCGTGATGGACGGATTCATCGGGGGCAAACCCAAGTCGCCCGAAAAAGTTGGTTGGGCAGCAGGCTTGGGGTCCAACTTGTTGAACCACTCGTAAAAGCTTTTGGCTTCAGGCGATTTCAAGTAAGCGATCTGTTCGTTAATTCGCTTCTTTTGATCTTCTGCGCTGCCGGACATTTCAAGGACAACTTGATAAGCCTTAACAGCTTCGTCCAACTCTCCTAAAGTTTCGTGAGCCTGAGCTAGACCCAGCTTGGCAGCAAATCGCAATTCGGCAATGGACGAGTCGTCGACCTTATCCCACTCGGCAATCGCCTTGCGAATGTTCTCAACACCTTCTTTGCGGTTAATGTAGATCGACTCGATTCCATCGCGAAGATAGCCCTGCGCTGCTGAATGACGAGCCCACTGACCGGATGGAGTATTGCCGAATTCTTCACCCATGGCCGCATAAGACTCGGCGTCGCCGGATGTGCGATTGAAATAGAACTCTGTCCAGTTCTTGGCTTCAGCCTTGGACGACTGACCCTTGATCAACTGGTAACCGAAGAAGCCTACGAGTGCAGCGGCTACGACAAGGAGGATCGGCTTATAAAGTGGCTGAACTTTTTCGAAGCTCTCACCCATTTTGTCGGCAAGCACATTTCGTTCGAGTTCATGGCGACGTTGATTATTCATGGTTTCGTAACCTGCCGATCAGCATTCTGCGTTCGTTGTTTGCAAAGTTCCATCCGAGGGGATAGTCCGTTTTCACCCTCATCTCGGATTTCAAGAAGTGAGAATTATAGGACCGCTTCCTAAGTTGCTCAATATCGGCTTGGCCTCCCAAGCTAGGGAGATTGCTGGTTGAGACAAAAATAACTCGCTCAAATAACCCAGCCCGTTGAAGAATTTCGGCTCACAGCCGATGATTACCGCCCAGGCGTCTAGCAATTCTGAGTTCTTTCGACTGAACTCACGCACTGAAGTCGCTCGTTCTTCGATGATTCTCGTTGGTGAAAGAAGCTTAAAATGGCATTTGCAGAGGGGCTGAATCTATCGGCCTTGCAGGTTTTCGACTCGGCCAAGCGCGACGCTGAGCCCTTGAGCATCTTGAATTCCCAGCTTCCCTGTGGTGCTCAGATCTTGGATTTTGGAGTCAACGTTCGCGGTGGACTGCAAGCCGGCGTCCGATTAGCGTCGATCTGCTTGGGCGGTTTGGCCGAGGTCGCCATCTCCAGCGGTGATCGATCGGTTTGGCGCGGTCCATGGGTGCGGGTTGCGACTGACTACCCCGTGCGAGCCTGTCTGTTTGGGCAATACGCGGGATGGCCTGTTTCGGGCAAAGATTTTTTTGCGATGGGCTCGGGGCCAATGCGAGTCCTCAGAGGCCGCGAGAAGATGTTGGAACATTTGCAGGCTCATGACGATTCGTCGATCGCTGTCGGCGTTTTGGAATGCGACAAGCTTCCCAACTGTGAAGTCGCTAGTCAGATCGCCGCAGATTGCAGCATCAGCCCCGAAGGTCTGAGGATCGCAGTGGCTCCTACGCGAAGTGTGGCCGGTTGCGTTCAAGTCGTCGCGCGAAGCGTGGAAACATCGTTGCACAAATTGTATGAGCTTGGCTTTCCCATGAGCGCCGTAAAACATGCTTACGGTATCGCTCCACTTCCGCCGCCAGCCCCCGACTTTGCGACGGGTATCGGCCGAACCAACGATGCAATCCTTTATGGTGGACACGTCACGCTGTGGGTTGACGCTGACGATGATCAGATCGCTTCGATCGGAGGCAAAATCCCCAGCTCGGCGTCGCGAGACTTCGGCGAACCGTTTGCAGAGATCTTTAAGAAATACAACTATGACTTTTACAAGGTCGATCCAGGGCTGTTCAGTCCCGCAGAAGTTGCCTTGCACAATATGAAGACGGGGCGAGCTTGGCACTTCGGAGAGCTTCGAGAAGATCTAGTTTCGAAATCTTTCGCTGTCGAGCAGATGAGCTAAACGAGTCCACATGCCTATTCGACTTGGAATCGTTGGTTCACCTACTGGGCCTTACGTGCGTGAGTTAGTCCGTGCTGCCGAGGAGATCGGAGCGCACGTACATCAGCTTGCCTTTCCAGAGCTTAGAGCTTCGATCGGTCTGGGCGATAACGGACCACTCGGTAACGCTGGGCTTAAGAACGCTCAGCTTAACGACGCCCTACTTAGCGACGCTCTACCTGACCGCGGTCAACGAGCTACTTTTCAAGCAGCTTTCTTACAAACGGAATCCGAGCGGATTGAAGGCTTGGACGCGGTGATTGTTCGAACGATGCCTTTGGGAAGTTTGGAACAAGTAATCTTTCGAATGGACTGCCTGCAACTCTTACAATCGCAAGGCACGGTGGTCGTCAATTCGCCGAAGTGCTTGGAAACATCGATCGACAAATGGCTGACGCTCCATCGATTGTCGGAGTGTGGCTTGCCTGTTCCACCGACGATCGCTTGTCAGACTCGCGATGCGGCCTTGGAAGCCTTTGAAGTGCTGGGACGCGACGTGCTGGTCAAGCCGCTTTTTGGTGGTGAAGGCCGAGGGATCATTCGCTTGAGCGATCCTGATTTAGCTTGGCGAACCTTGTCGACCCTTTCGCAACTAGGTCATGTTTTGTACTTGCAACAATACATCGCCAATTTCGGCTACGATATCCGAGTCTTAGTGATTGGCGATCAACTGCTGAGCATTCGTCGCGAAGCTCAGCCCGGTAGCTACCGATCGAATATCTCGCTAGGCGGAGTTGCTAAGCCATATGAGCTGAGCGACTTTGAACGCGATTTGGCAATCCGTGCGGCAAGTGCTGTCGGTGGTGAAGTTGTTGGAGTCGATCTATTGCCTGCTCGCGATCGCCGAACGTTGATTCTCGAAGTCAATGCGGTTCCCGGTTGGCGCGGCGTGGCCTCGAGTTTGTCAGTTGATGTAGCTAAGCAAATAGTCAGTTACGTAACCAGTAAATGCCGTTAGTCTCCCTAAATTCAAAATCCAAAATGTCGTCAGACGAACAAGCTCAGCAGCTCTGGTCCAGCAACAACGTCGCTGCTAGGTTGCGCGCGATGGCTGAGAAGATCCCCAATGCGATCGCGCTGGCCGAGCCACGCGGCAGTCACACTCTTGGGACACGACGGCCTTATAAAACCCAGACGTTTGCTGAACTTGAGATACGCACATCGTCGATTGCCGCAGGACTTCAAGCACTGGGCGTCAAGCCTGGAATGCGTATCGTCATGTTAGTTCGCTTCGGCGCGGATTTCATTTCGTTAGTGTTCGCATTGTTGAAGGTCGGTGCAGTGGTCGTGCTGGTCGATCCTGGTATGGGGCGCAAGAATCTACTCAAGTGCCTTGAGGCCACCGATCCAGAAGGTTTCATCGCCATTCCGCTGGGTCATATCGTGAGGATGATTTTTCGAAGTCGTTTTCCGAAAGCGAAACTGAATGTTACCGTTGGCCGACGCTTTGGAATTCTTCCTTCACCGACACTGACGGAACTCGCCCGCACGCCGTCGTCACTTTTCGAACCTCCGCCCACTGTCCAGGAAAGCCAAGCGGCGATTATCTTCACGACCGGAAGTACGGGACCGCCCAAGGGAGTGCAGTACACTCATCGAACCTTCAATAGCCAAGTCGATGCACTGTTAGCTCATTATGGAATTCAACCTGGAGGCCTTGATCTATCGGGATTTCCACTCTTCGGATTATTTAACGCCGTGATGGGAACGACAACGATCATCCCTGACATGGACCCGACTCGACCGGCTGATGTCGATCCGCCGCGGCTATTGGACGCAATCGATCAATGGCAAGTGACTCAAGCCTTTGGATCGCCAGCGCTTTGGACCACAGTGGGGCGATGGGCCGCTGCCAACCATCGCACCGTAACCAGCTTGAAGAATGTCTTCTCGGCTGGCGCGCCCGTTCCGCCTCATGTCCTGGAAGCGATGCGAAATCTGTTGCCCTCTGACGCGAACATGTTCACGCCCTACGGCGCTACCGAAGCGCTGCCCGTGGCGTCCATCGAAAGTCGCGAAGTTCTGGGAGGGTTGTCCGATCAAAGCAAGTTAGGTGCGGGTACCTGTGTGGGTCAAAAGTTTGCGGGCATCGACTGGCGAGTCATCGAGATAAACGATGGACCTTTAACAACTATCGAGCAAACGCGTCAATTGCCCGAGGGTCAGATCGGCGAACTGATGGTTAGTGGCCCTGTCGTAACAGAAAAGTACGTGACTCGCTTGGATCAAAACCCTTTGCATAAAGTTCAGGACGGCTCAGTCGTCTGGCATCGCATGGGCGACGTCGGCTATTTCGATCCGCAAGGTCGGTTTTGGTTTTGTGGTCGTAAGTCCCATCGAGTTATAACCGCCAGCGGGCCTCTGTTCACCGAACAGTGCGAAGCAATCGTCAACAATCATCCGAGCATTCATCGATCCGCGCTTGTTGGAATTGGACAGCCTGGACAACAACGAGCCGTGATTGTGGTTGAGCCTTGGCCTGAGCACTTTCCGAGCACAACTCAAGCCAGCGATCAATTGCTGCGCGAGCTACGCGAACTGTGCGAGAAGCACTCGGTCACTCAAGCGATTCAACACTTCCTCATCTATCCGCATCGACTTCCCACAGACATTCGCCACAATTCAAAGATCTTTCGTGAGCAGCTTGTCCCGTGGGCAGCCCAGCAACTCAACGATCTCTCGTGATTGAAAGGCGAGCCAAGTATGGACCTATTCGCAGCCGAAGAGGAAGCCAATCAACGCAACAACATGCCGCTGGCGGCTCGCATGCGTCCGAAGCGGCTAGCGGACTTTGCTGGTCAACAACACTTCTTGGGACCTGGCAAATTACTGCGGCGATTAATTGACGCTCGGCGTCTTGGTTCGGTCCTGTTTTACGGTCCGCCCGGAACTGGCAAGACGACTCTGGCTCATCTGCTGGCCGTTGAAACAGGCGGTACCTTTAAGCAATTGAGCGCAGTAACCAGTGGTGTTAAGGACCTGCGAGAAGTGTTGGATTGGGCGAGAGATCAAGTTGCAACTGGAGCACCAAGGCCGCTCCTCTTTATCGACGAAATCCATCGATTCAATCGCTCACAACAAGATGCTCTACTGCCGGACGTTGAAAGCGGTACAGTTTCACTGGTTGGCGCGACGACCAGCAATCCTTACTTTGCAATTAACGGAGCCTTGCTAAGTCGCAGTCAGATCTTTCAATTCCAGCCGCTATCACAGGACGACATTGTTGGGCTATTGCGGCGAGCTCTCTCGGACAAAGTTGATGGTCTGGGACAAACTCGCGTGGAGTGCGACGAATCGGTTTTGCAACACTTGGCCGAGGCTGTTGATGGAGATGCGCGAAAGGCACTTGGCGTCCTTGAGATCGCCGTACTTTCGTCGAAGCAAAGCCCAGTAGTACTCACTCGCGAGCTGATCGATGAATCGATGCAACAAAAAACGTTGCAGTACGATGGCACAGGCGATGAGCACTACGACATCTCCAGCGCGCTGATTAAAAGCATTCGTGGTAGTGATCCCGATGCAGCGCTTTACTGGCTAGCGAGAATGTTAGAAGCTGGCGAGGATATCCGTTTCATCTGCCGCCGCTTGGTGATTCTTGCGAGCGAGGATGTTGGCAATGCAGACCCTGCTGCACTCAGTATCGCAGTCGCCGCGGCTCAGGCCTGTGAAATGATTGGCTTGCCCGAATGTCAGCTCACTCTTTCGCAAGCGGTGATCTATCTGGCCTTAGCCGAAAAAAGTAATTCGGCGACTTCAGCCATTGGTCTCGCTCGACGTCGAGTCCGTGAGGGGGCAATCATCCCAGTGCCCGTGCACCTTCGTGATGCTCACTATCAAGGCGCACAAAAGCTGGGGCACGGTGAAGGTTATCAATACGCTCACGACGCGCCAGACGGCGTAGTCCAGCAAGACTATCTGGGAGTCAACGAGATCTTTTTTGAGCCCACACCGCGCGGCTGGGAGGCTGCGATGAGCGAGCGACTACAGCAGATACGCAGGCGTTTGAAGAATCAAGCTTCTGAAGGCTGAACATGCTGCTTAACCCACTGAGCTTCCGCGTCGCTAAGAGTTCCCGGTAGCGCCTGCTGGTAATTGATCCGACGATAAAATCTTCCTCGCTCAAACGCCGTGTTGAAAACATCAGCCAGTGAGACGCAGATATCAGGGTCGGGATCGCGTAGTGGAATCGGCAAGGTCGGAAGTTGGTGAGGCATGTTCCAATGGTAGACTTGGCAATTCGGACGCTGCTCGTATCGAGAGACAAAGTAATAGTAATCGGCCTGTGGAAGAGGTTTGTCGAAGGGTACTCGATGACCACGTCGCAACAAATCTAGTTCGACCAAATGAACGGGTTGCAACAGGATTGCGTTTCGCTTCAAAAGATAATCCGTGCGTCCCGGTAGGTTTTTGTTTGCAGGCGATAGCAACTCCAGCGTTGTTACCACAGACTGATCTGGTCGATAAAGAATCTGGATGTAAGTCTCGCTTGGCCCATCCAAAATCGTCAACGGAACATTTACTGGTTCGAGGGTTGTGGCTTCCAGCACGGCAGCTCTTGCTGATGCCGCAGGCGTCCGCTGTTCGTAGACACTGGAGCCTGTAATATCGGGTGAGATCAACTTTCGAGCATCCGGTTCGTGCTCGATCAAGCACACGCGTTCGTCCAGGGCCGCTTCGTAGTTCTCTGGCAACAAATTTGCAATTGCTTCGCGCCAATAGTTGATGAATGTGGAATGAAAGTCTGGCCAGTAAGCTGGGATCTCAAGAAACGGGTCAAAGCCGGGAAATGGACTTGGCATGATTATCTGATTGAGTGGAGCCAATTTGCCTGAACTGTTCTATTCTACTGTAAACTGAGTCAAAGTCACTCGGAAAAAATCTTGTGCGGCACTGGAGATCTTGTGCAAAGTTCGGTTTCAAAAATTCTATTGCTTGCAGTCGCAATCGTTCAACCTTGGTCTAGTACTTTCGCTCAGTCGTCGGACGAGCAAGCGTTAAACAATAGGCAGGCTCGAATTGCAATCAGCTTGGATGGAAAGCAATTCGTAAAGTCGGATTCGGGCCAACGCTTTCTCATTTGGGGCGTGAACTACGATCACGACGCTGAGGGTAATTTGATCGAAGACTATTGGCATCAACACTGGGATCAAGTCGAACAAGATTTTGCCGAGATCAAACAACTTGGCGCGAACACCGTGCGTGTTCATCTACAACTCGGAAAGTTTATGCGCCAAGCCGATCAGCCCAATGAGGAGAGCTTGCGACAACTCAAGCGATTGGTTTCTCTCGCTGAAACAAACGGACTCTATCTCGATATCACCGGCTTAGGCTGTTACCACCGGCGCGATATCCCAGCTTGGTATGACTCACTAAGCGAGTCGGATCGTTGGGAAGTGCAAGCGAGATTTTGGGAAGCGGTTGCTCAAGCATGCGGTGGTAGTAACGCTGTATTCTGTTTTGATTTGATGAACGAACCGATTGTTCCTGGCGATGAAAAGAAAGAGACCGATTGGCTTGCGGGCGAGTTCGCGGGCAAACACTTTGTGCAACGAATCGCTCGGGAGTTGAAGGGGCGAGCACGATCCGAAGTAGCCCAAAGCTGGATCGACAAGATGGTTTCAGCGATTCGAAAGCATGACACCAAAACTCTGATAACAATCGGGGAGATCCCTTGGTCGCATGTTTGGCCAGGTGCCGCACCAGTCTTTTACACGCCAGAGTCGCTTGGCAAGTTGGACTTCGTGAGTATTCATCTCTATCCCAAGCGAGGCGAAGTAGAAAAGGCGATCAAAGCGATGACGCCCTACATGCTTGGCAAACCGTTAGTGATCGAAGAGATGTTTCCGCTTGAGTGCAGCATCGAAGAACTAGACGATTTCATTGACCGCTCGCGCTCTAGTTGCGATGGATGGGTTGGATTCTATTGGGGCAAGACCGAAAGCGAATATCGCAAGGATAAAGCGACGATCACCAACGTGTTACTAGCCGATTGGCTGAAGTACTTTGCCGTGAAGGGCAAAGCGATTTTGGCTCACCAGCCGCAAGAGTGAGCGTTTAATGCCGCCTTGCGATGACAACTATTCGAACTCAGCGCCAAACTGAGCTTGTACAACCAGCTTGGTTTTGTCGACTGGCAAGCCGCAATTCCACTTGCAAATCCGACCGTTACATTCCCACGCCCAAATAGAATCGTTTTGGAACGCTAAGCCAGCAATGGCGTTCTTGCCGCAGATCTGTGATCCGATTTCTGATTCTGTTCCAATTTCAACAACACGAATTAGGTAATCTCCTGAGTAGATATCGTGTTGCACGAAAGCCAAGGCTCGATCGTCATTCGAGAAAGCAATTCCTACTTTCGTCGAGGATGGTACTCTGTGCGCCTTGCCCCAAACCGGTATGCCGCTACTAAACTCAACCACTCGAAGCTCTGTACCAAGAATGTAGGCAGCGTATTTGAGATCTGACGAAAAGGTCACAGATCGAGCAGCGCTATCGATGGCTACGTCCTGAACTGGAAGCCCGCTTTGCCACTCGAACAGTCGATAAACTCCACCACTGCAGGCAGAAAAGCAGTCTGAGTCGGCGAGAACAGCGACTTCGGAATGAGAATCTAGGGGAATTTCCTTCAGTAGAGTTCCTGCAACCAAATCCCAAATCCAACCTATGTTGTCCATACGAACCAGCAGAAATTGACCGTCGGATGACCAATGAAAATCGCGAACCTGCAGCCCCTCTGGTAGATTTGGCAACCAATGAAACGGCTCGCGAGTTTTCTTGAGATCCGTGAGGGCGATACGTCCATCGCGATAGCCCATGGCAATCAATGCCCCGGTTGGAGCGACTTTTGCGATGGTCAAACCTGAATCGCGAATCTCCGTTCTCTTGCTTGTGTCCAGTGAGTCGAGAATTGACACCGATAGGTCGATAGCTTGTTTCGAAGATTGTTCGATCGAGAAGTAGCTTGCTACGACCCACCTGCCTTCGTCCACAATTGCGATATCGACCAAGCGCTGCTTGGACATTCCATTGTCGATCGAATTCCAAACGGGCATGTGGTCCAGCACGAGAAATTGGATAACCGCTGTCACACTTACGCATGTCGCAGCGATCAAAAAGTAGGCTGCGAATCGACGCAATACTCTTATCTTCAATTTAGCAACTTTGTTCGAGTGAGAACCTTCGCATCGTATTTTGGTTGAAGCTGTTAGCCCCCATAAAGGTAGCTCAAGAGCACAGCTTGAAATCCAGCTAGCGGACTAGTAATCACGATCGCTAACGACCGCGAGTACTCGTAGATACTAGCCAATACAGCGCACACTAGGCTTGTCCCAAGCAGTTTCAAAATCACAAACAGCCAAACCGATCCTTGATTGAGATCAATCAACCATGATCCAATCGGGTTTCTCTCGAACTCAGCGATAATGTCTTGATTGACGACCAGCAGTGCCGCATCATGAACCGATACGACAGCAACAAATGTCAGTAGAGTCAAAAACCAAAACACTGGACGGCGAAAGACGCTAGGCATATTCAGCCGAACGCGATTGACTTGAAACGCTGTGTTAACTCCCAATGTAGTCATCGTAAACCTTCTCTCCACTTAAACGAAATCGGAAGTGATCTGCAAACAATGTCTTCTTGAATTTTGGGGTCCAGCAGAACTGCTTACCCCAAGACTGAACGCATCGATCCGCGATTTGCAGCATCGATTCCGTTGAACAGTCGAAAAGCCAGGATTGAGATGAGAGCGCGAGAGCGACTGAAGAGCAGTGAAGTTGGAATCCGCCCCCATAACAGGCACTTAACGCCAGTTTCCTTAATGGTGCAGAAAACATCACTGAGTTGCTCCTAATTTACGAGCGAATTTGACCTCTAAATTCTTGCGGGCAACACAACCGGCGCAAATCGTTAGGGGCCATCTCTGTTGTATTTACCAGACAACAGACTGTCAAACTAGGATCGGTCGAATCAACTCAAGAATTGAACCTTCAGCTTTGGGAAGCTGGGCAATAGCCAAGCCTCTAAGTGACAATCACCTCCCTTAAGGCCGCTCGACTCAGCGACGAAATACCGTTCGCTTAGGTTGCGGAAGGCTACCCAGGTCGAAAAAGATTTTTGTGAATTTTCGGTTTATTTCTGAGAAGAAAAACCGAGTAAGAGCAAGAATTTCACTGCCTTGAACAACCATTTTTCAGTTACAGCCGCCTAAGGGTTCCACACTGGGCTCTCAAGGGTCGCTTCGAGTCCTTACGTGCGCCGTTTAGTTAGGCCGCTATCCCGAATGTGCTTCTGTGGCAACGCTGTAGAGCATTTTCTTGAACGTGGGCGCTAGTCGCAATTCGCTCGTTTCTGACGGCGGCTCAAGAAGAACTGACTGTGAAATCGCCAATGCAAAAACTACAGCAGCTTTATCTCGGATCTCGGTTGCCAGTAATCAGCCGAGCGGCTCGGTTTCG
>CAYWNG010000182.1:0-10543 GCA_964458685.1 uncultured Pirellulaceae bacterium | reverse complement strand
CCGGAGCCTAACGGCTTGCGGCTAGTATTCCTAAGCGGGACGCTCTCTAACGCGTGGCGGCTAGTTTTCTAAGCGGGGCGCTCACGTTAGTTCTTTTGTGTCCGCGGAGGCTGAGTTCGAAAAGGCGATCGCTAGGATGACTCCTGCGACCAAGCCGGCCAAGTGGCCGTCCCACGAGACGCTCTTTTGCGTTGGCAAGATTCCCGAGAGCAGCGAACCGCCGTACAGAAAGCCCACGAGCAAGGCGACTGCAATCGAGACGACTCGCTTCTCTTTAAAGCCAGCGACGATCAAGTAGGCGATCAGCGCATAGATCAATCCGCTGGCACCGACATGCACGACGATCTCGTCTTGGCTGCCATTTCTTCCGAACAGCCAGAGTAGGCCCCCGCTGAGCACGATCAGCTCGGCAACGTGAATCCACGGATCTGTCTTGGTGGCCATCAGAAGCACTAAGAGGACGATGAGCGGAACAGTGTTGCTCAATAGGTGACCGAATCCCACATGAAGGAACGGAGAGAAAAGTACACCCGCTAAGCCGCTCAATCGACGTGGCACAATTCCCCAGCTATCCAAATGCAAATCAAACAGCCAGTCAATCAGCCAGATGGCCCAAACGATTCCGACGAAGATCAACACGCCGCGCAGGGATCGCTGAAGCTCAGATTGCGAAGTCGAAGAAGCGGGTAAAGACGGCTGAGTAGCTATGATCGGGGCTCGTTCTACTGGTGATGAGGCTAGTTGAATCGCGACGAAGTCGACTGAGAAGCTTAAGCCAACAAGTAACATTGCACAACTTGTAGTTTACAATGGAAGCGGCGTTTCGCTCTACAGAACGATTCGCAGAGCCTCCCTAGACGCTTAGCTGCCAGTCGCTGCCCGCAGCCGTTCAAAGCTACCTCCACCTCACTCGCTTACCACCTCACTTGCTTACCAGGTCGATCATGCCTTTCCGATTGATTCGCTCCGTGGCTTCACTTTGGCTTTTCCTCTTGAGCATTTTGAGCGTGTCGATCTGCTCGAATCCAAGCAAGGCTCAACAGGCAGGGCTGGGCTCGAGCGCCGAGCTTACCTTCACGCTCGCACCAGGGATGTCGATTGAAAAGGTCGCTGATGAGTCGCTTGTAAAATGGCCCATCGTAGCCGATTGGGACTCGCAGGGACGAATGGTCGTGGTTGAATCCGCGGGGGTTGCTAAGCCGATCGAAAAGCACAATGAACAATTGCTTCACCGCATCGTACGGTTGGTCGACGACAATGGCGATGGAGTCTTTGATCGTCGTATCTTGGCTGCCGATAAGTTGCCGTTCACCGAAGGCGTGTTGTGTCTGGGCAACGACATGTTGATCACCGCGCCGCCGCATATCTGGAAGCTGACCGATGCCGACGCCGATGGCTACTGCGAGAGTCGACAAGTCTGGTTCGATGGTCAGACTCTGACGGGTTGTGCAAACGACTTGCATGGTCCTTACTTAGGACGCGATGGATGGATCTATTGGTGCAAAGGTGCGTTCGCCAAACAGAACCACGCAATGATCAATGGACGAACTCTTTCGGATGGTGCCGCGCATATTCACCGTCGGCGTGAGTTGGGTTCGAACGTCACCGCGGATCAGAAGGATCGCATCGAACCGGTGATGAGTGGCGGAATGGATAATCCAGTCGAAGTGGCTAGCTTGCCCAATGGCGAACGATTTTTTACCAGCACCTTCTTGGTTCACCCAGGTGACGGCAAGCGCGATGGGGTAGCCCATGCAATCTATGGCGGTGCTTACGGCAAAGACCATGCGGCTTTAACAGGCGTCGTAAGAACTGGACCATTGATGCCCATCATGACGCACTTGGGTGCCGCGGCACCTAGCGGGTTGATCTGCTTAGAATCCGATCAGTTAGTCCAAGAAGGTCGACAAACTCTAGTCGCTGCTCTATTCAATGTGCAAAAAGTCACTGGCTTAACGTTGCAGCCTCAAGGAGCAACCTTTCAAAGCAAGTCGATCGATCTAGTCGTTGGCAATCGCGTCGACTTTCATCCCACAGACGTTTTGGAGGACGCCGATGGAAGCTTGTTAGTCGTCGACACGGGAGGCTGGTATGACTTGTGTTGCCCGACATCGCGAGTCGATCAGTTCACAGCGCCGGGTGGAATTTACCGACTGAAGAAAACTGATCAAGTCTATGCCAGTCATCGTTCAGAAAAGGCAGTTGACTGGGAGAGCGTTAAGCCTAGTCAGGCAGCCGAGCTGATTAACGATAGCCGTCCTTGGGTCGCTCGCATGGCACTAATCAAGATCGCCAACTCGGGTGACTGGGCAACATCCGAGCTAAGCGTAATCGCTGAAGATTCCAAATTGCCAATTCACCATCGTACGAACGCTCTGTGGGCTTTAGGCGCAGCGGGAACCGAGCGTGGAATGCAGTTGGTTGCCAAGTTAATCGACGCTCGCGTTGGAGAGAATGCACAACCACAATTGCAACAAGTTGCCTGCCACCTGATATCGCTCTACCGCTACAGCCCAGCCAAGAAATCACTCGAGCGACTGATCGCACACAGAGCTTTGCGCAAGGATTGGGCGACGGCCCGAGTGGCCATCGAAGCTTTAGGAAAAATCGGTGACGCAGAATCGATTGAACTGCTGTTTGGCTGTGCTACCGAAGAGGCTGATCGATTCTACGATCACTCATTGCGCTACGCCTTGTTCGAGCTCGAGAACTCGGAAGCAACGGCCAAATTCTTGACACATGCCGATCCTCTCAGACGCAAGTTGGCTTTGACTACGTTAGACCTGCTTGAATCCAAAGAACATCTAACGGCATCTGCGTTGACTCAAGCTGCCAACGATCCTCTAGTTGTCGACGCTGCTGTGGAGCTTTTGGTCAAGCGTCCCGAGTTGGCTCGTGAAGTACTGGCAAGCTTGAGTAAATCGTGGAAAGAAGAGTTCTCCACGAAGGAGCCGACGGTGCTGTTTGAACGCTTGGCCAGCGGTTGGCGCGATCAACCAGCGTGGCAACAGTTCATCGCCGACTCAATTACCTCCGCCACCGGTGAGAGTGGCTGGAATTGGAAGGAAACGCTTCTGCGAACGCGAGCGGGGACACACATCCCAGTGCTATGGTTTCCTTGGATCGAAAGAGCTTTGCAGGAGGATGCATTGCGAACTGGGCGTTTGCTCGAAGGAGCCAATCTGGCGACTGCCCAGCAAGTTCCGTTGGTGGAGTTTATCTTGGCGCTAGTTGCGAAGGAGTCGCGAGCAGATGTCAAGAAACAGTTGTTGGTGAGCTTACCGGCGAGACCCGCTTGCAACGATCCACAATTAGTCGAAGAGCTTACCGGAGCTTTAGCGGAAACGATTGGCAAATCGCAGTCCACCAACGCGATCTGGAAGTGTCTCAAGCGATTGAAGATTGACTCCAAGACTGCCGAGCAAGTGATGAATCTATCGCCAAAGTTCTCGCCGAGCGACTTAGTTCAGGCTCTCGAGTTAGTTGCCTCGCTACGCGATGACGCACTGGACACAACGATGCTGGACCAGTTGGCGCAGTTGAAGGCGGCTAAAGCAATTCCCACCAGCAGCTTGATTAATCTTTATCGTGATCGCAGCAATAGTGTTCGTGGTAAGGCGAAGAGTGTTGCCGATGGATTGCTGCAAGCCGATCCACAGGTTCAAAAAACAGTGAAGACACTTTTGGATCGCTTACCTGAAGGTGATCCGATTCGCGGCTTGACGCTGTATCACTCGAGTAAAGCTAACTGCGGTGCCTGTCATCAAATGGGATATCGAGGCGGCAAGATTGGTCCTGAGCTCAGCAAGATCGGCAGCTCGAGAACTCGCGAAGCTTTGCTCGAAGCGATTCTCTTCCCCAGCCAGCGTATCGAGCAAGGGTTCGATACCGTGCAGGTGTTGACTCTGGATGGTCGAGTCTTCAACGGTATCGTGACTGCGCGAGATGCCAAAGAGATTTCCATTCGTGTCAGTGCCGACAAGATTGAGACAGTCGCGATTGCCGATATTGAAGAGCAGCGCCCCGGCGAGGTCTCGATCATGCCCGCCGGCATGCTTGAGATTCTTAGCGAGCAAGAGATCGCAGATATGATTAGCTTGCTTGAAGCCGCGAAGTAGAAAGTGTGCCACGACAGTGTGCTACGACGCTCCGCGTCGTTCTTTTCCTTTAAACATTCCCCATCGTTCTTAGTGTGCCACGACGCTCCGCGTCGTATTAAACTACATATGCCAGTAGAGGTAATCGCTTGGTGGAAGCCCCGCCATGCTACCATTCTCTGCTATGTACTCTTGTAGATAGTGAAACTGTGCCTCGCTACGAATAAGGTGATCGAAAGGCTCGCTTTGCCAAAACGCACCAGACTCCCCCAGGCTTTGATTAATCTTTCTCGCCGAGAAGTGCATCCAACTTGTACACTGAGCCCGACAGGTTGTAGGAGCATAAAACTGTGCAATTAAGTGAACATGATTGGGCATGATGATAGCAGATGCCAATTCATATCGTTCTCCGTTAAAGTGCAACAACGAGTCTAGTACAAACTGTGCTCTTTCTCGCTGTCTGAGAACACATCGACCATGGCAGGAGTCGAGGTGCCAGTGCCACAATCGATCTCGAAGCTTTTGGTAGTCTGTCTGCAACTCCTTTGGAATCAAATCTATCCGCGGAGGCTCTCTGTCTTGGCGAATAGCTACTCCCGCTTTGCGCAGCCAATCCACTAGCTCCTGATGCCACTGACGTATGACGTGCTTGGGTAAAGAGTCTGCAGCTCGAATGGTTACGAATACTGCGACGCTTGGTTGAAACCAATGGGGAAGATATCGATTCTCAATCGAGGTTTCTCGCTCGCGGTCGAACATACCAAACTTTGGCTTGTCGTTCATCGCTTGCTCCAGTGTGCTGCGACGCTCCGCCGTCGCTCTTTGGATTTTATTCAGCTCTTCTTCTTTTATTGTAATGAATCTACACAAATAGTGTGTTACGACGCTCCGCTCTTAGTGTAGTTCCGCGTCGTGATTGGGTTTTAATAAGGAAGAAGGAAGAACGACGACGGAGCGTCGCAGCACACTGTAAAGCTGAAGAACGACGACGGAGCGTCGCAGCACACTGAAAGACTGAAGAGCGACGACGGAGCGTCGCAGCACACTGAAGAACAGAAGAGCGACGACGGAGTGTCGTGGCACACTGGGCGCTAGGGATTAATCGCGGGGGAGATGGGTTGGTTGTTGGAGGTTTCGGATTGGCTGTGGCTTTGACTGTCAGCGCTCCAATCGCCGCGATACTCGGCTTCAGTAAAGGCCATCTTGGCGTAGATCTTGAAGAGGAATGGAACCATGAACAAGACCAATACGGTCGATGCTAACAATCCAAAGGCGAGGCTGTTAGCCATCGGAATCAAGACTTGAGCCTGAAAAGATTTTTCCAATAGCATCGGCGCGAGACCGGCAATCGTGGTTACGCTGGTCAAGAAAATGGGCCGCAATCTACGACCACCCGAAGTCATCAAGGCCTCCTGAACGGGCATGCCACCACGAGTGCATTGATTGATGAAGTCGAGTAGAACAATTGAGTCGTTTACGACCACGCCTGCGAGTGTAACTATGCCAAACATACTAAAGAGCGTGAGTGGTAAGCCTTGCAACGCATGTCCATAAATCGCACCGACGATTCCGAAAGGCACAATGGCTAAAACGATCAACGGCTGCAAGTACGAATTGAACTCGAAGACCAGTAAGAGATACATGCAGGCCATCGCCAACAGGAAACCTATAGCTAAACTTCCGAACGATTCAGCCGTTTCTTTCTGCTGGCCTTCCCATGAGAAACGTAGAGCCGGGTATTTTTCAAGCAAGTCGGGGACCAACGAAGCTTGTAGACTTTTCGCTACAACATCGGCGTTGGCAATTGCCGTGTCCAGGTCAGCAGTTACTGTCACCGACCGCATTTGATTGACGCGGTTGATTTCGGAGTAGCCACGAGCGATCGTGATATCAGCGACTTCGGTAATCGGTCTTTCGATGTTATCGCTGCCGCGGACGCGAATCTCTTGGAAGTCAGCCAACGATCGCCGTTGCTCGACAGGGTAACGCACCATGAACTTGACTTCATGTCGCCCACGTTGCAGTCGCATTACTTCAGCGCCATAGTATGTGTTGCGAACCGTTTCCGCGAGATCAGTGACTGTGATCCCCAGTGACTTCGCGCTCTCTTTGATGGCAAACTGGAACTCAATCTTACCAGCCGCATTATCGTCTTGAATGTCGTAGACGCCGGCGAACTGCTTGAGCGCGAGCTTGGCGGCTTCAACGGCCTCTTCGAGTGCTTTGGCGTCTTCTCGCGGTGCAAGGATCTTAAACTCGAGCGGCTTTCCACCGGGACCAATGTTGGCTGAGCGATAGGAGACGCGTTCTGCGCCTGGAAACACGCCAGCCTCTTCGCGCCACATGTTGATGATCTCGTCACTAGTGCGATTGCGAAGAGTGGCGTCGTGAATTTCGACTTGAACTTGGCCGACGTGCGAGCCGCTAAGACGTTCGGCGGCAGCACCACCGCCGGTGGTCGCTGAGCCGATTTGTAAGAACGTTAAGCGAACTGGGCCGCGCGTCTCGCCAGGATTGGTAGGCTCGGGAGTCTTGTTGATCTTCAGAGCGTCCTCTTCGACCGCAATGCGCTCGCTGACTCGACGAACAGCACTTTCCATGCGCCGAGCGGCTTCGACCGTGACGGACTCCGGAGTTCCATCAGGGAAAATGACTTGGCCAACAATTGTCTTTCCGTCGGTTGCCGGGAAGAACTCGAAGGGCACCGCACCGGATCGCACTAAGCCAACTGCGATGGCGATTGCCATGATGCCAGCGGAAATTGGCACGGCGGGATAGTTCAATGTGATTCGAAGCATCGGTGGATAGATGTAGTTTGAAAACCAATCCAGCGCTCCTCCCGCATACTTGCCAATCCAAGCAAAGGGCATTGCCAGTAGGTCGACGATATGCTTCCATCCCGCACCAATACGTTGGATTAGCGTCCGTGGCTCGCCGTGTTCGTGACACAAGTGTCCTGGCAGTGCGAAAGTACATTCCGCAAGCGAGAAAAGCAGCATGGCCACAATTGCGGTCGGCATGACAGCGATGAACTTGCCCATAACGCCAGAAACGAAGTAGAGCGGTAAAAAGGCAACGATTGTCGTCGCCACGCTGGAGTAGACGCTACCAATGACTTCCGACGCGCCGTCGATGGCCGCCTGCAACATGCCTTTACCCATCAAGCGGTGAGCGTGAATATTTTCGCCGATCACAATTCCGTCGTCGACGACAATGCCCACAGCCATCAAAAAGGCAAACATGGAAAGCATGTTCAGCGTTTGCCCTGTCGCGTACAAGACGAGGCCAGCTCCGGTCAGAGCGATCGGAATACCCATAGCGACCCAAAACGCAATGCGAAAGTCCAGGAAAATCGCCAGCAGTAAGAAGACAATGATTCCGCCTTGAAGACCGTTGGATTGAAGCATGCGAATGCGGTCGCGGACATCGACGCTCTCGTCACCCCAGACTCGCAATTGGTAGCCTCTCGGCGGAGTAGCGTCGGCAACAAACTTGGTGACTTGATCGGAGATATCGAGCAAATCTTCGCTGCTCGCTCGCGAGATTTCGATCACGATTGCTGATTGTCCGTTGACTTCACTAATGGCGCTGATGTCGTCAAATTCATCTTTGACCTTTCCAACATCGCCAACGGTAAGGACCACACCGTTAGGCTGAGTCAACACTGGCAACTTGGCAATCTCTTCGCCCACGTCACGTTTGTTTTTGCCGCGGAGCAAAATCTCTTGGCCGTCGCTCTTGAGCTGTCCGCTGGGCAGCTCGATATTCTCTCGACGAAGTATGTTGGCGATGGTAGATAGAGTCAGACCGTGCTTTCGCAGCGTATCTTCGTCGATCTCAACATCAATCTGATAGGGCTTAGCATTTAGAATGTTTGCTTGAGATACAGAAGGCAGTTCGATCAGTCGCTCGCGTACACTCTCAGCGTAGGAACGAAGCTTAAACTGACCATCCGTAGTGTTATCCTCAGGTCCAATCACTGCCACGCGAATTGCAGGCAGTCGGAATGTGATCTGCTCAACCGTCGACTTCTCACTGCGTTCAGGAAAGAAGACAGAGATACGATCGACGGCCGAGCGAATCTCGGAAAGCGCCCGCTGTGGGTCCACGCCTGTCTGAAGCTCGGCGAGCGTATAGCCGCCGCCTTCGCGGCAGATACTGGTAATGCGTTTGATTCCGGTAATCGATTGGACCGATTCTTCGACCTTCTGGCAGATACCACTTTCCACTTCATCGGGCGTTGCGCCGGGATAGGGCACTGTCACCATGATGACTTCCAGTTGGAACTCAGGGAAGGTCTCGCGGCGCATGGCAAAAAAGGAGTAGATGCCCGCCACGACCAAGATGACGAGCAGGAAGTTAATGCCCGAGAGGTTTTTGACGCACCAACGAATGATACTCTGCATGACCTATTCCTTGATTCCCGCAGCAACTTTGGCTGGTTGAGTCGATTGATAACGCACTTGATCCGACCCGTCGCCGGCGATATTGGCCAGAGGAGAAACGATTAAGCTGTCGCCGCTGGAGAGGCCATCTTTGGCTTCGACGACCCAATAATCCTCACGCTTTGGTCCATGTTGGATCAAGCTCAGGACTTTGACGTTGGAAATGACTTCAACACGGCCAGCGGTCCATTCATCTGGGTTAATGCTAAGCTGAAGATTTTTGGTTGCTTTTTTCGCATCATCTTTCGCAGCCTCGTTGGCATCGTCTTTTGCGTCCTTGGAACCACCTGAAGCGTGTGCGGCAGTTTCAGGATCACTCTCCTCGTTGGCCACTAGCGCATCGTCCCGAACAAACTTCCAGACTTGATTACCAGGCTTAAGACCAAGCTTAGGAATCAGCACAGTATCGCGAGGCGTTGCCGTGTGGATCTGGCACTCGACGAACATGCCTCGGACCAAGGCCGCTATACCGCCGGGGCCTTGAAGTTTAGTGGTTTCGCCTTGGCGAATTGCCTCCTGTGGATTATCAACTCTTACTCGAACCGGAACAGTTCGACTTTGCGAATCCAGCCCGACGCCTTCATAACGACTGAGATGTCCTTTCCACTGATAGCTGATCTCCTCGCGTCCTGCAACGCGATACGAAACGGTCACCGGCGTATTGGGAAGTTCGTAGTTCGAACCTTGAACAACGGGCATGGCACCTGTTGAATTGTTCGCGGCCAGTCGTTGCTCCAAGACCAGGAGCAGTTGATCGGTGCGAAGATTGCAACTCACTTCGACTCGTTGTGTGTCTTCGATCACGCACAGGGTTGCTCCGCGTTGGACGAACGAATCGGTCTGAACACTTTCAGTCACGATGACGCCGTCGATGGGCGAGGCCACCATGGTGCGCTCAAGGTTGACTCGCGCTTGTTGCAACTGAGCTTCGGCTAGTCGCTCGGCCAGCTTTAATCGCGAGCGACGCGTCTCCATCAATTGCAGTTGGTTTTGAATTGTCTGCCGGTTATTGGCGCTGTTGACTCGTTGTCGTCGCGCCTGATCGAATTCATTCTCGCTAGCTACCCCCTTAGGCAGTGAAGTCAGGCGGCGAATGTCTTTTTCAATGAGAGCCAGCTCTTCTTCAGCCAGCTCCAGCGACTTCTTAGCATTCGAGATCTCCTGATCGAGTTCGCGTTGTTGAGCTAGTTCAGTTTCTTTCAGCGCCTCCAAGCGTTCCACCTCAAGCTCGGTATCGGTTGAGTCCAGTTCGAAGAGAATATCGCCTTTGTTGACGTAGCGTCCAATTTGACAGTTGTCGCTCTTGATTCGAACCAGACCAGCTATTTCAGCGGCTAGATTGATCTGGCGATAGGGAACGACTGTTCCGGAAACAGCGATGTCCAAAGAAGCTAACGCGGCTGAGCTTTCGATTTGACCTACGGCGACGATCGGTAACTTGCGGAGCTTGGTAATCGTATCTTTTCCCTCAACTGCCGCTTGTTTCGGCTGTTGCTTACCCATGAACGCAAAGGTACCCAAACCGACGGCAAGCATGGCGATAGGGATCAACACTCCAAAGAGAATTGTCTGAGGAAGTTTCGAGGTTTGATTCACAACAGGTTCCGAGGTAGAGAGGCGTTGGCCTAAATCCAGCAGTTTAGGCGAGCAGAATTCGCCCCACCAGTCTATTCAAAAGACTGGTTTTCTCCTAATGATCTTAGATCCTGGGAAAGTGGCGGTGTGCAGGGGCACGGCTGCCAGGGAATCTCCCAGGCAGGACGCCAGGAAGGACGCCAGATCGGCGTTTCGCCTGGATTCGAATGGCCTTACTTCGAATCGGATAAACAGCGATTTATTGCGAAATCGCAAGGCGGCAGGATAGTGTAGCACGACGCTCTGCGTCGTGATTGGATGTGTGGCACGACGCTCCGCGTCGTGATTGGATTTTGAGAAGGAAGAAGGAAGGAGGAAGAGCGACGGCGGAGCGTCGCAGCACACTAGAGATTTCCGCGGCCGGAT
>CAYWNG010000181.1:4635-10547 GCA_964458685.1 uncultured Pirellulaceae bacterium | reverse complement strand
ACACCTTACACCTTACACCTTACACCTTACACCTTACACCTTACACCTTACACCTCAAGCCTCAACCCTGCTACCGCTGCCGATTCTTCCAGGCGTCGACGATTTGCTTGATGGTCTCGGTTAGGCTAATGGTGATGTCCCAACTGGGATAGTGCTGCCGCATCTTGCGGAGGTCGCTGTAGTAGCAGATGTGGTCGCCGATTCGATTCTCGTCGACATAGGTGTACTTCTGCGGCTTGCCGGTAAACGATTCTGCTATCTGAAAGGCCTCCAGAATCGAGCAGCTGTTGCCTTTGCCGCCACCGATGTTGTAGACTTCAGCGCACCGCGGTGCATCAATGAATGCAGAGATAAACAGCGCGACGTCTTCGGCGTGAATGTTGTCGCGAACCTGTTTGCCTTTGTAGCCAAACACGCGATACTCGTTACCCTGCAGATTGCATTTCACTAGATAGCTCAAGAACCCATGCAGCTCGACGCCGCTGTGACTAGGGCCAGTCAAACAGCCGCCGCGAAGGCATGCGGTCGGCATATTGAAGTAACGTCCATACTCCTGCACGACGATATCCGCAGCTACCTTGCTCGCACCAAACAAGCTGTGTTTGGATTGGTCGATGGAAAAGTCTTCTGCGATTCCTTCTGCATAGTGGGGGTCGTCGTAGTCCCAGCGAGTCTCCAGCTCGCGAAGCTTAATCGTGTTAGGACGATCTCCATAGACTTTGTTGGTCGACATGTGAACAAAAGGAGCTTCCGGGCTGCTTTGCCGAGTGGCTTCTAACAGATTGAAGGTGCCGACTGCGTTGGTATCAAAATCGTCGAAGGGAATCGCAGCGGCTCGATCATGGCTGGGCTGAGCGGCTGTGTGCACGATCGCGTCGGGACGAACTGTCTTGAGTAGCTGCAACACGGCTGGTCGATCGCGAATGTCGACTTCATGATGTTGGTAGCTGGTGATTTCGGAGGACAGCCGAGCTTGATTCCAACGAGTATCGCCGGCTGGACCAAAGAACACGGCGCGTTGATTGTTGTCGACTCCATGGATCTCCCAGCCCTTGCGAGCGAAGTGAAGGCAGACTTCCGAGCCGATGAGACCCGAAGAACCGGTTACTAGTAGTCGTTTTGGCATAGTTTTTTGCGAGCGAGGTGTGCCCAGAAGTTGTTGCTTTGGCGAGATGTTGACCAGGGTTGCATTTTAGTTGCTTTTGTTCAGATGTCAGGAATCGTCTTGAAGCCAAGCTGCGATTCGAGATGAGTTCTATAGCGAGTTTAGCGATTGTAGTGGTCAAGTGTGCCACGCCAGTCCCTGGCGTTCTTCCTGCTTGAGTCTTGAGACTTGAGACTTGAGACTTGAGACTTGAGACTTGAGACTTGAGACTTGAGGGAAGAGGTGAAGACCATGGTAAGAAAATGTGGGTAAGAAAATGGGGGCGGGACGGCAGAGGGAATGTAGCGAGAAGCCTAAGGGACCGACCGGGCAAGCCGGTGGGATTGAAGACTGAAACCTGAAACCTGAAACCTGAAACCTGAAAGTAAGAACGCCAAGGGACTGGCGTGGCACACTGGGAGCAGGCTGGAGGAGTGAGGGAAGAGGTGAAGACCATGGTAAGAAAATTTGGGTAAGAAAATGGGAAAAACACTAAGACCAGCAGCCTGGAAAACTAAAGGTTGAAAAGCTGTGGGCTCAAAAGCTAGAGACTCACACGATGGCGCGAAGGGCTGTTCTGAGCCCTGCTGCTTGCACAGCAGGCTTCGCCACGAAGTGGCATGACAAATCAGCCCAGGGCAACGCCCTGGGGGAATAGTAACGCGATAAATGTCAGACCGCGAGGCGGTGGGCAAAATGGCGGAGCCATTTTGCATGTTGTTTCTTGAGGCAATTGGTCCCAGGGCGTTGCCCTGGGCTGATTTGTTGCGCCGCTTCGCGGCTAAAGACAGCGGACGGCACATGGAATGTGCCTGCTACAAAAGCAGCGTCAAAGGGTTGACGCGAGTAGTTAGGGGCATCGTGGCGGGTTTGCCTAAACGATGCGATTCAAAGATCGCGGCGATCATCTCGATAACGGCGGTGCATTCTCGTGGGTTGCACTCGGTGTCTTGATGTTGATCCAAGGCATTTACCAAATCTTGGATCGCGGCAATGTGCCCAGCTTCATACGAAGCGTCTTGCCGCGGTTCGTCGATACCAATTCCTGCCGATGTAATCGTCTCCCACTTCGCTCCCGATCGCCCCGGTGACCAACTGGAGTCCCGCAGTATTTTTCCGGGGACCATGTATCCGCTCTCAAGCTCGATGACTCCCTTGGATCCAAACACTTGCACGGCAAAGCGAGTTGGATTGCCAGCCATGTTGCGGCGGCTAGCAAAATAGCCTGTGATGGAGTTGGGCATCGCATAAGTCGCTTGAATGTGATCGCCTGCCAGAGGGCCAATCCCTTCGGCGCCAGGCTTGACATGAGCCTTGGTGACGGGCTGGCCATTCTCTTGGACGGTGGCCGAGCAACTGGTGGGTGAGCCGCCCAATCGTCGCATGATGCCGAAGATGTGTGAGCCCAGGACCCACAAGTCCTCGCCGCCACCGCGTCGATCCTCTTTGCCTCGACCGCGTATCTCTAGCACGTCACCGATGACTCCATCAGCGATGATCTTTTCGATAGTCTTTAGAACTGGACTGTAGAGCGAAATATGCGCGATGGTTAGTTTCAAATGCCGCATGTCAAACTGATTGACGACCCAATCGCACTCTTCCAACGTTCGGCAAAAGGGCTTTTCCATGTAGACATTGCAACCAGCTTCGGCAGCAGCCTTCAACATGTCGAAGTGCTGATCAATCCAGCGCGGACAGATGGCGACGATATCTAGCTTCTCTTGGGCCATCATCTCGCGATAGTCGGCGTAGGCTCGTTCCGCGCCATTGCGACTCTTGGCCTTCGCGCGACCCGCTTCGTCAGCATCGGCTACGGCCACGACCTGAACTTGTTCGACTTTTTGGAATGCCACGTCTACGGAGTGACCATAGTCGCCACGGCCTGTGGCACCGATGATTCCAACGCGATATTTTTTCAAGGTTGACATGTTCGCTCGCGTAGTAGGCTGGTTTGATAGTCGCCTTTTGCTCCGCAAAAGTAGCGGGTGCACGGGCGTCCCGCCCGTTTGAAGAACTGAACCCTGGCGGGATCAGCGACGGATACGCTACTTTCGCGGGATAGGCTGTGAAGAGATGACAATATACTTCGTTCGATAACAGTTGCGAAAGTATGAGGCGTTCATGAAGAACTGAACCCTGGCGGGATCAGCCACGGAGCGCTACTTTCGCGGAGCGAAAGGCGACTCTAGCAAATCCATCAACTGACAGATGTCGGTGTACTCAAGGCGATCGACCGAAGGCAGCATGTGATGCAGTGCTTCAACTACACTGGGCTCAAGTACGCGACTGGCATTCTCGCGGAACTTTTCGAGCAACAATGGGATTCCTTCCGCTCGTCGCCGTCGATGTCCAATTGGGAAGTGGACTTCGACTCGATCAGTTTTAGTTCCATCTTTGAAGGTGACTTGAATGGCATTGGGGATCGATCGTTGTTCGGGATCGAAATAGCCTTCCGTGAATTTCGGATTCTCGGAGACCTTCATCAGCGATCGAAGATGATCGATGGCCGGATTGCTGGCCGCCGAGTCTTCATAGTCCTTAGCGGTTAGACTGCCTTTGAGCAATCCGATAGCGATCATGTACTGTAGGCAGTGATCGCGATCGGCTGGGTTTTTAAGCGGCCCAGTCTTGTCGATGATCCGCACTCCCGCCTCTTGAGTCTCGACGGCAATCGATTCGATCGAGTCGAACTTACCAACCAGTTGCGGATGCAGTTGTATAGCTGCTTCGACGGCTGTCTGAGCGTGAAACTCGGCGGGGAATGCGATCTTGAACAGCACATTCTCCATCACGTAGCTGGCCAGAGGTCGAGTGAGCGTGACGGGCTGTGACTTGAACAGCACATCTTGAAAGCCCCACTTCGGAGCGGACAAGGCGGTCGCATATCCCATCTCGCCAGTCAGGCTGATCATCGCCAATCGAACAGCTCTACTGGTTGCATCGCCCGCTGCCCAGCTCTTCCGCGAACCGGTGTTTGGCGCATGGCGATATGTTCGCAACGCTCCTCCATCGATCCAGGCATGCGAAAGTGCGTTGATGCATTGCTGTCGCGTGGCAGAGAGTAAGCGACAGGCCACTGCGGTACTGGCAATTCGCACCAGGAGCACGTGGTCTAAGCCGACGCGGTTGAACGAATTGTTGAGTGCCAGCACGCCTTGGATCTCATGCGCGCGGATCATTGCATCGATCACATAGGCCAACGATGTGTGTTTTCCGAGGACGCGTTGCCTGTAATCGCAAAGGGCAAGGATCGCGCCTAAGTTATCGGAAGGATGTCCCCATTCCGCGGCCAGCCATGTGTCGTTGAAGTCCAACCAACGGATCATGGTTCCCAGGTTGAATGCTCCCGCGATTGGATCGAGCCGATAGTTCGTTCCAGGAATCGGCACGCCGCTGGGCATCTCCATTCCCGGAACAAATGGGCCTAGCAGTTTTGTACACGCGGGATACTCGAGTGCCAGCAGACCGCAGCCGATGCTATCGAGCAAGCACAATCGCGCGGTATCCGATGCCGTTTGACCAAAGGACTGATTTCCAAGCGCGTAATCAGCGATCTGTTCCAAAAGTTCGTCAGCCATGATGAGTTATCCTCGTTGCTCCAGCGGAAGGAATGGTCGTTGTTCGGGACCGACATAATCCGCGCTGGGGCGAATGAGTCGGTTGTTAGCGCGTTGTTCGAAAATATGAGCTGCCCAACCTGAAATGCGTGAGCAGACAAAGATAGGCGTAAACATCGGCGTGGGAATACCCATAAAGCGATAAGCCGATGCGCTGTAAAAATCCAAATTCGGAAACAGCTTCTTGCGATCCCACATGACCTGTTCGATGCGTTCGGAGACTGGGTAGAGTCGCGAGTCACCGACGGAGTCGGCCAGCTTCTTAGACCATCTCTTGATGATGTCGGATCGCGGATCGCAAGTCTTATAGACACGATGGCCAAACCCCATGACTAGCTCGCGATTCTCGAGCGCCTTAAGCAAGCCAGCTTCGGCTTCGTCTGCGGTTTGGTAGCGGTCAATCAGCTCCATCGCAGCTTCGTTCGCGCCGCCATGCAATGGGCCTCGAAGCGTGCCGATCGCGGAAGTCACCGCCGAGTAAAAGTCTGACCGCGTGGCCACGGTAACTCGGGCGGAGAATGTCGATGCGTTGAATTCGTGCTCGGCGTAAAGAGTCAAAGAAGCGTCCATCGCGCGAATCCACAGTGGATCAGGCTTCTTGCCATGCAGCATTGCTAAAAAGTGTTCTGCCAATGAGTCTGCGTCGCTGGCCGTTTCGATGCGGACACCTTCTTGATGAAAGCGATGCCAATAAAGGAGCATCCCCGGAAACGTTGCCATCAGTCGCACTGCGATCGCGTCTTGTTGCGAGCTGTCCACTTCGGGTTCCAGGCAGCCTAGTACCGAGCAGCCGGTTCGCAGGATATCCATGGGGTGCGTCGATGCGGGTAGCTTTTCTAGAATGTCTCGCAGAGCTGCTGGGACTTCTCGTTGGGATTCTAACGAGCTTCGAAACTGTTCGAGTTGTTGATGGGTAGGCAGTGAGCCTCGCAACAGTAAGTAGGCGACCTCTTCGAAGCAGGCCTTCTCGGCCAGGTCATCGATCGAATAACCGCGATAGCACAGTCCGTGGCCTTCTCCAACAGTTGAGATAGCGGTTTGGCCCGCGCTAACTCCCGCTAGTCCGCCAGTCTTGCTTTTGGCGTCGCTCATAATGGTTGTCTTTCTCGGTGCGCGGGCGTCTCGCCCGCTTTGTGTAATCGAATCTGTTT
>CAYWNG010000181.1:0-4535 GCA_964458685.1 uncultured Pirellulaceae bacterium | reverse complement strand
GCCCGCGCACCGAAAGGACGCCCGCGAACCGAGGCCACGCACCCAGCCAAGATTGTACAATGCCTCGGCGTGTTGCAGCGAGTAGAGCAGGGGGTGTGAGCGAGAAACTCCCGAGCGGCACGATTTTGATTACAATAGCCGACTCGCCTATCCTCATCCTCAATGCGAATCCCACCTGAAGGAAATAACATCATGCGACGTTGGCTGATCTGCCTCTCCCTATCGACAGTTTTGACCAGCGGCCTGAGCGCGCAAGAAAGTAAGACCAAGTCGCCCGATAGCAGCGGCAACTCGGCGACCCAAGAAAAAAAGCCCAATCCTGACGCTCAGCCGATGGTTCAAGCCAAGGCTTTCCTGGCAACGTTGACGGACGATCAAAAGACGAAAGCTGTACTTCCGTTTGATTCGGAGAAGCGAGTGGGTTGGCACTTCATTCCAATGGCGACTCGAAAGGGGCTGCCGCTAATGGAGATGACCGCCGAGCAGCAAGCGGCGGCGATGAAGTTGCTGCGAAGTAGCGTTAGCCAAACAGGCTATGAACGAGCCGAAAAGATTATGGGGCTCGAAAAGCTGCTCAAATCCATCGAAGGTGACAAGGGACAGAACGAACGCAATCCAGTGAAGTACTACTTCACAATCTTTGGTCAACCAGCTCCGAAAGAGCGTTGGGGATTGAGCGTCGAAGGCCACCACCTTTCACTGAACTTTGTTCTCAATGGCAATCGCATCGTCGACTCGACGCCCCAGTTCTTCGCAACCAACCCAGCCATCGTGAAGGACAACTACGATGGCTTTAAGAAAGGTATGGAGGTTCTCAAGCCCGAGCAGCAGCTCGCGATTGAGCTGGTTGAAAGCTTGACTGAACAGCAAAAACAGAAGGCAACGCTCGCCGGCGAGACTCCCAAGGAGATTCGTGGGGCAGGCGAACCACAACCGCCACGAGCGGCCGCAGCGGGAATCGCTGTGAGTGAATTGAACGAGTCGCAACGCGACACGCTCAAGAAGCTGCTGACCGCCTACACCAACAAAATGAAACAGGGCGTTGCTCAGACTCGTTGGCAGTTGATTGAAGAAGCCGATTGGAACAAGGTGCAGTTTGCTTGGTCGGGAGGAACGAAGGAAGGACAAGGCCGCTACTACGTGGTTCAAGGACCAACGTTTTTGGTCGAGTTCATCAATGTTCAGCCAGACGCAGCCGGCAACCCAGCCAATCACATCCACTGCGTTTGGCGAGACATGACCGGCGACTTTGACTTGCCAGCTCAGTAGCCTGTGCTGTGCTGTGCTGTGCTGTGCGCGGTGCGCGGGCGTCCCGCCCGCATCAGTGCCGGCATCAGTGCCGGCATCAGCGTCACAGTAGCAGACACACTCCGTCTGCCGTCCGCTGCATCTGGTCGTGAGTCGGGCTTGTGAATTTCAGTTAGACTGACGAGTTCAAAATTTGTTTAACGGCAAGCCGTAGGCGACTGTTTCGCCGATCCCAAGCGTAGTCGCCGGTTGTTTATGCGCAGTCGCTCGCGTTTATGCACAGTCGCCTACGGCTTGCCGTTAAACGATTAGGCGACTGCGCATGGGAGATCCAGAAAACAGTCGCCTACGGCTTGCCGTTAAACGATTAGGCGTCCCAAAACGGAGTGCGAGACTAAATGCAATTCAGAATCGTCAGTTTGTTGATGTTGACTTGCGTGACGGCAGTGGTCTTCGGATTGTTTTCTTTTGCTCCACTACTCATTGCTGCGATTGTGGCGGTCGTTTCGATGGCGTTTACTCCGACGATTTGGATTACAGGAGCTGTGTTTGCAAAGACGCGAGCCAGAGTCTTTTTCATCGGCGGCATTAGCTCGGGATTCCTGTTCCATCTCATCGCAGTTTACTACCTGATTATGTTGGTATTCAATACAGACATGGATATTTCCAGTAGCGAGCCTGTTTCACGGCTTATTCTTTTCGGAATCTGGGCGGCACCTGGAGTCGCTGCATTCATAGGTGGTGGATTGAGCCTGCTGACCTACCGATTGCTGGGAGTTTCGAAGAGTAATATCGACCACAAGGTACCAATCGTCGGTGATGAGTGATGAGTAAGAATCGCAATCATCGAAAGCAAGTCCGACAAAAGGACTCGACCGGCAATACTCATGATGTTGCGGGAGCAAGCTCTCGATCAGGTCCATCGCTACGTTGGTTGGTTCTGCTGCTGTCGGTAACATGCCTTGCTGTGGCTGCGTACTTGTCGCTGCGACAGCTTTCAGAAGTCGAAAAAGGTCCAGTTGATCTATTCCAGAAGGCTAAGCGAGAATTGCGTTTGGGCAACTTTAGCGAGGCCGAACGTCTCGCGATTCTGTCGACGCAGCAGCAAAGCGGAGATACGGGTGAAGCATGGCTGGTTGCGGCGCAGGCAGCCTCAGGTGCGGGCAAGCGAGAGCAGACTCTAGACTATTGCCGGAAGGCGGTCGAGTTTGCCGAACAATTGAAGGGACCTTCACTACGTGCGGCCGGCGAACTGAGCTTTCACGCTCAGTCGCTTGAGCTATCGCAACGATTCTACGCATTGGCGGTACAGAAAGATCCCAGTGACTTGGAAGCTCAACAACGCACGCTCTATCTGCTCGGTCTGAGCGGGCGATTGTGGGATGCCGTTCCGATCCTCCGTGCGATGGTAGATCGTAATCAGTTCAACTATCAAATTCTGATCCTGTTGGGCGATCACTATCGATTCGTCAACTTTAAGGAGATCTTGAATCCCATGGAAGCGGCTAACCCCAACGACTGGCACGTCCTGTTGGGATTAGGAAGAATCGAGTTAGCCAACTTACGACCTCGTCAGGCTCTTGAGTATTTTCGCCGCGCGGAAGCATTGAATTCAACCAACGCTGAATTACAGGCGAGTCTGGGTGAGGCGCTTTTCGAGATTCAAGATTTTCGTGCTCTGGCAACTTGGAAAGCTAAGCTGGGCGAGACTCATCGCGACGCAAGTCAATCCGCTGTAATGCCACTCAGTGATAAAGCACCAAATCATCCAAGCGTTTGGCGAATCTTAGGAAAGTGGGCACAGCAACGCAATCGAACCGAGCTTGCAGCAAGTTGTTTTGCCAAAGCTATTTCGCTCGACCCCGATGACATGGAATCGACTTTTAAGTTGGCAGAAATCCTGAACGGTTTGGGCGAAGCTAAAGCTGCTCAGCAGTTGTTTGAGCGTCATCGTTTGTTAGATCGGCTGGTTCGCCGAATTGTCGCTTTGTATGGAGGCAATCCAAAGGCCGAAGAGATGCTGGAGGTTGCCGAGCTTTGCGGGCAGTTAGGTCGATACAAAGAACAGCACGCATGGTTGTCGATAGTTGCCAGTGGAAGCGTAAGGCCCAGCGAAGTTCAACGCCGAGCGGCCGTTGATCAGATCGCCAAAATGAGCAAGGGTGGGGATGGCGCAGCGGGCTTGGCTTGGAACACGACACTTTCAAATCTGCCGCTACCTCGAGACTTTGGGATGGGCGATTGGGCTTCCCTGAACTTGAGTTCGGTTGATTTAGAATCGAAGGAGTTGGTAAGTTCTGCGATTGATCGATCCAGTCAACAACAGTCACCTGAGGTTGCATCGCGTGCTGTCGCATGGCGCGATGTCGCTCAACAGGTCGGATTAAGTTTCAACTACTTTGCTAGTCCGACGGCTGGAGCTGAAGGTCGGCGCATCTTCGAGTTTGGCGGTGGAGGCGTGGGTGCTCTGGACTACGACAGCGATGGCTATGTCGATTTGGCTTTCACACAGGGCTGTGATTGGCCGCCGCCAGGGATTTCGAATAGCAAGCCCGTTGTTTCGAACGAGCCGCATGTTCAGCAGTTGTTTCGCAATCGGTCTGGAAAGACATTTGTTGACGTGGCTAAACTCGCTAAAGTCGACCATGTGAGATTCGGTCAGGGGATCGCGTGTGGTGACATCGATAACGACGGTTTCCAAGATATCTACATTGGTTGTATCGGCAAAAACTTGCTGCTCAGAAACAACGGGGATGGTACGTTTACCGATGTGACAAAGGAGATGGGACTAGAAGTGGCTGATGAGGCGAGTTCGAAAGTTAGCGCGCAAGTTAGCTCGCAAGCCGACTCTCGCGCAAATCAATGGACGACCAGTTGCGCGATAGCTGATGTGAATGGTGACGGGTTTGCAGATCTTTATGATGTGAATTATCTCTCCGGTAGTGATCTGTACGATCGAATCTGTACATGGGAAGGTGGTCGAAAGCGGATCTGTGGTCCCGGCACCTTCGACGCCGCCGATGATTGTCTTTGGCTGAGCAACGGGCAATCGTTTCGCGATGCGTCGGCGGAATCTGGAATCTTGGTACCCGATGGCAAAGGCTTGGGGATAGTCATTGGCGACTTGATGGGACTGAGAAAGAACTGCATCTTTGTTGCTAACGATCAGACGGCCAATTTCTTTTTTGTTCCCGATGAAGAAAGTGCGTCTCAGTCGCAAAAAGACTCACCCGCGAAGTTCGCTGATGAAGCCCAGTTGCGTGGATTGGCCTATGACGAATCGGGAG
>CAYWNG010000180.1:0-10576 GCA_964458685.1 uncultured Pirellulaceae bacterium | reverse complement strand
TTGAATGCAGGCAAAACCGGACGCTAACGCGTGGCGGCTAGTTCAGAACGGCCGCCGGCCGCCTAAGCGGGACGCTCTCGTTAGCGTCCGGTTTTCTTAACTGCCCAAGTGGAATAGCCCAGATCCAGTTAAGGGTCTCGGCGGCTAGTTTGAAGCAGCGGCTAGTTTGAAGCAATGGTAACCGGAGCCTAACGGCTTGCGGCTAGTGTTCCTACGTGGGACGCTCGCTAGCGGCTGGCGGCTAGCTTCACTTCTTTATGTTGCTGAACCCTCGCCGCGCCCCTTCGGCAAACTTTGCAACTAGCTCACCAGACTTCCGGCCTGGCGACAGTTCGACTCCGCTTGCCGTGTCGACTCCGTCGGCTCGAGTTTGCTCAATGGCAGCTTCAACATTCTCAGCAGTCAGCCCTCCCGCCAGCATTACCTGCCAACCTAGTAGGCAACTCGGTCGAGGAAAGACTAGGTCCCAACGAGCACGCTGACCGGTACCTCCACCAACTCCAGGTGCGTGAGCGTCCAGCAAGAAACCGGCGAGCTGGGATTCACTTCCGGCGACTGGCCGAGCTGGATTCTCATTGCAAGCGGCTGTCCACTGCCGCACTAAGCTCTCTTGTTCATCTAAGCCGCTCCATCCCACCGCCTTCAAAATAGGAACTCCTCCGCAACAGCTTGCGATCGTGGGCGGCTCGTGACCGTGCAATTGAATAAAGTCTAGAGCCAAGTTTTGTACGATCTGATGAAGCTCGTCACCGGTTGGATCCATCACCACAGCCACGGTGGTTAGCCCAAGCGACTTTGCATGCGCAGCAAGCTCTATCGCCAACTCGATTGGAACAAACCGCTTGCTGGTTCGGACAAGATTGATGCCTACCGCATCGACACCCGCGCTCTGGAGTAACCCAAGATCCTCGATGCAAGTAACACCGCAGACCTTGATTTTCGGCAGAGGATATAATTTTGCGTTGCGATTGTCGGGCATTGCGGAACCTGGTTGCTGAATTGATGACAAGCGAATCCTATCATATTCCCGCAAGCCAGCGTCGGGCAACGCTCTCGTTGCCATCATGAGACTTTTTTGGCATTGCATGGCTCTCCAAAAAAGTTTCTGTCAACCTTTGCGGATTATTCCGACGATAACGATCAAGGACGAGCGTCCGTATGCAATGAGTGCATTACAGAGCGCTCATGACCTTTGTGAACAAGCTCTTTCGTCGAATCTAGCTGGACAGTATTGTCGAGCTAAGAATCCAACGCTTTGAAACACAGCTCGCATTGGGGAGAATGCATTGAAGCGACTAGCGCGCACTGACATTGCAATTCATTCACGTGAGTTGCTTCATCAAGCCATTTGGTGCGGCGTGGTCTTTGGGCTCGCAGCGCTGATCACTACGTTGAACGTTTTGCCACCCATCGAAGTTCAGTACTTGGTCTCTGGAAAGGTGCTCACAAGTCCCACACGTGCCGAAACGCTACAGAACTCACTCGGCCAAAGCGGTTCAATCGATTTGCCCTCAAGGCTGTGTGAAGTAAAGGTATTGGACAGCGTAGGGCAACATTTTCCATCTGAAACCAACGTAAAGTCTGTTCTGCTTGGCGTTGAGAGCATATGGAAGAACCGCTGTGATCCTAGGGGCTTTCAGAATTGGATCGCGACTCTAAGCATGCCATCTGAATCCATCGTACAGAAGCCTGAGCAAGCCAAAGAGGCACAGCTTGTTCAATGGGAGTTAGATGCGGCACGACATTATCAGTCCCATCACAGCTACGTGGGTGCCACGAGCGACAGTAACAGTAAAGCTGACAGTTCAGTTTTTCAACTTGCCTCCACAAGCAGCTCCGCCGATCCATCCGAGCTGGTAGTCAAGAAACAATTGGACGAAAAAGTTCGCAGCCTGGAGACTCGACTCACTGAGCTTAACGCTGCTAAGCAAAGTCTGCAGGATCATGCTGCGGGCAAAGTTGAGTTGACGGACGATCCATCGATTCAACCCAGCAGTCGTCGAATTCCTGGTTGGATGGCGATGAGCGTCCTGGTGCTTGGGTTTGCGGTTGGTGCAAGCGCCGGATGGCTTCAGTTTCATCTTCAATCTGGTGGAATCTTCGACCCGAATGAAGTCGCTGAGCAATTGACGCGAGCTGGTGTTCCAAGCGTCGCGACTGTGCAATTGAGCGTAGACCAAGACGATTCGACGGATTGGATTGCACTGGCTTCACAAAAGGCCAGCGATGCTAGCCGTAAGGGCGGACGCAATCTGATTCTCTTGAGCGAAGGCGTGCTTGCCTTATGGATCGTCATCATTCTCTTTCGAATATCAACCGACTCGCTATGGCGAAGTTTGCTGCTTGAAAGTCCGTTAGCTGCGCTTGGTCGCCTGCTTACCGGAATGCCCTAACCATCAAACAACGACTCGAACCTCACTTTAGACAGAGTGGCTCAACTGTGAAAAATATGCTTCAACAACTCCTTAGCAGTTCTGCTCAACCCTTCCGTGCGACGCCGGATGCGAGATTCTATTTCGATCACTCGGGAATCGAAAACGCTCGGCAAACCGTACTTCGAGCCGTTGTGCGAGCCGAAGGCCCTGTAGTAGTGTTGGGAGGATCGGGATTCGGTAAGAGCTTGCTGGCTGATCTCGTCGCCGAACAGCTTCGCGACCGTTTGGATGTTGTGATGCTGCAATCGGCGCGGCTATGTAGTCGCCGGGCGTTATTGCAAAACATCCTTTTTGAGCTGAAGTTACCCTATCGCGACATGGCCGAAGGTGAACTTCGGCTTTCGATTCTTGACCGGCTAGAGCCTTCAACGGAAACGGCTCCTGAAGGAGTTCTAATTGTCGTTGACGAAGCTCATTCCCTTCATTGGAAGTTGATCGACGAACTGCGATTGATCAGCAACTTCACACGCAACCATCAGCCTCGAGTAAAGCTTCTCTTGCTTGGCAACATGCGATTGGAAGACACGCTAACGACTCCTCAACTCGAGTCGTTCAATCAGCGTCTGGCGGCAAGATGCTACTTGCAGCCGATGAATCGCAGCGAAACAGTCGCCTATGTTCAACACCAGATCAAGCTTTGCGGACTCGATCCTGTCGCCGTTGTAACACAGGATGCACTTCAAGCAATCTATGCAGCCAGCGAAGGTATTCCACGCTTAGTCAATCAACTGATGAACCATGCCATTTGGATGGCTTGTCACTCCGCACAAAGCCCTATTTCTGCATCTTTGGTCAGTGATGCATGGCGAGACTTGCAGCAGTTGCCAACGCCTTGGTCCCAAGGCAAGTCTGAGTCTGTCAGTATGCCATCGTCAATTGAATTTGGTGAGCTATCGGATGATAACGATGAAATGGCAGAGGATTCTAGAGAGTTGGTTCAACATGCGGATACTTGGAATTCTGTAGACACTGTCGAACGACAAAGCTCACAGCCCGATTTCCAATTTGCGATTGTTACTTCTGACACTACCGATGACTGGTCGACCAACGATTTTGTCCAGGCTACGGCAGAGACAGCAAGTGAAGCTGAGCGAGCCGTCGAACGCTTCGAAAAAGTTGACGCTACGACGGAAAACTCTGTGGCTGCGAACTACCAATTGGAAGAGCCTGAGGCAAACTTCTTTGCGGCGTTCCACAGTGCTCCTTCCAGCCAGTTCCTAAACGCCTTGGACGAGGGATCAGAAGACGATTCCTGGCGAATTAAGGCAGGACCATCGCCGAAGGAAACGTCGAGCGTCGAAACGTCGAGCGTCGAAGCTGCGACATCCGATCCGTCGACTTTGCCTTTGAATTTGCTTGGTAGCCCCGAATTCAATTGGTTCAACTCGATCAAGTCTGACGTGCCATTAGTCGTGCCTCAATCGGCTCGTCCTACAGAGGATGAGCGATTGGTAGGCTTAATTGCCGAACAACAACAGTACGATTCCATGGGCGTTTGGGAAAACGATCCTCCGCTGAAGACTCGTGAGATGTCTCATGGCCAAGGAATGCCGGCCAGCAACGCAACGCACAAGGCTACTACGCCGATGACAAACTCCGTATTCGGAAATGATTTTGAAGAAGAGGTCATCGTAGGACAGAATCCAACAAGACTGGTTTCGACCGTTACCCAGTTCGTAGATTCCAAGCAGTCAGACTTTACGCCAGTCGAAGACGTTCAACAATCGGCAATGCCAACGATGTCGAATCCCAGTGACTTCAAGACTACATCGCCGTCAAGCACAGACTACCTGGTTCGCATGCAGCAGTATGCGGATGCTCTGAGCCACGTTGCTCGCGTTGAAACACCAGCAAGCAGCGAAGATCGTCCTCTAGTTTCAAACGCAACCAGTGGTCAGGTATCGGACCCGCTCAATGCGTCGTTATGGTCCATCGATGTTGGGACAGTTGCCAGTACAGCCCGTCCCGTAGAGGACGCGATCGAAGACATCGTTTCTCAGTTGAACTTCTCTGCGTTTTCAGTGGAGCCGTTTAGCGTGGAACAGATTCCTCTCGAGCCACTCAATCGCTCCGTTCCAGAGGACAGTATTCGTCGCGGAACCAACGACCAAGTCTACATGATGCATCGTCCGACTCAGGCTCAAAACGATCTCACAGTCCAAGACTTTGATGACGACCGCGACCTCTTGGTTGTGGAAGAGGACATCCCAATCAGTAGCCGGATGCTCGACAATTCGATTTCTGAGCATCCAGCGCAGAAGACGGCTTCTTACAGTCAACTTTTCGCAAAATTACGCAAGTAACAAGCTTAACTGAGATGATGGATACCAAGCAAATTCAAACAGACGAAGACAGACTTGCGAGCTGGTCCAGCGAACTTTCAAAGATTGTTTGCACTACCAAGAACTTGACCATTGGATTGTGTAGCGGCAACCGTTTCAATAACGACGCACGAATTGTCTATCGCATTCTCAAGTCGCTTCAAGCGGCGACTGCCGAAGTGGCGCCGGAAGCGAACATGCTGCTTTGCCGCTTGGATGCTCGTCAGACATCGCCCTGGGATCTTGTTTGCAGTCGCGATGAACAAGTGGCTGAACCCAAGCTGGAGAAGTCCGCGCTTGGAAACTGGGATTGCGTTGATGTGCCCATCACCGTTGGGAATGTCGCAACGCGTTCACTTCAGCAAGTCCCACGATGGTTGCCTAAGTGGAAACTGCGATACAACTTGATCGTCGTTGACCTTGGGCCCATGCATCTGGTTCCAAGTCGAATCATCGGTCGACTGTGTGATGGAAGTTATGTCATCCTCGGGCCAGATTCATGCGCATCGGCTCAGTGGATCTCGCAATATGTGAGCCACCACGAAGAGTGTGGCGCTCACATTGCTGGAACCATCGTAGCCGCAGCAGCTTAAGCTTGACTTCACACGACGGCATCGCACGTTCATCTTCCGAGAATTTGTCCTCGGGCCAAGAACATGCTGTAGACCACAACCGCAGCGACTAGGATCGTTCCTGCAACCAGCAAGGTTCGAGCTTTGGTGCGACTGCGTTTGGCAATGACCTGTGCGATCACGACGACCAGTGCTACGCTGGCGATCTTCAGTCCTACCATCCCGATAAATCCGAAGTGATGATAGAAGTAACTTGCGATGGGATTCGCTTCGACCGCTGAAAATCGAAGCAAGATTCCAGTCATGACTAGGTCCATGAAGTTTGCAAATACGAAATAGCTCGTTTCGTCATGCAACTGCAGCGGCGCACCAAAAAGCCATTCGCGAAGACTGAGCGCCTTCTTGCTGTTGGTATCGCGATTGCTTGAGTTCGAGCCATTCGGCATTTCGGTGCTGTCCGTGCTGTCCGTGCTGTCCGTGCTCGACCTAGTGTGATCAGCGTATGTACGGCTCGAGTTCCCTTCTGCTCCATTACGCCGATTCGAACCACCTGCGGACCTTCGCTGCGGGTCCGCCGTGCTTGCCTTGGCGCTCGATCTTGCGTTGGGAGTTGTGCTGGGGGAGCTTTTCGCGGCCGAAGAATTCTCGAACTTTTCACGGAGCATATCAAACGCTTGCTGGACCTGTTGGAAAGCCCACGCATCACCACCAGCGTCGGGATGATATTTCGTAGCCGCGCGTCGGTAGGCTCGACGCACTTCGTCAAGAGTAGCTTCTGCTGAAACGCCTAGTATTTTGTAAGGGTCAATCTGTCCCGACACGCGGCAACTCCAAACGACTTCGATTTCAGGCGGACACAAGTGATCTCACATTGTCGAGCGGATGCTTCGGCAACGGCTACTTCCAACGCAGGTTGATTGTAATCAAGATTGTAGCGTGTAAACTGTCGGCTACGCTCGACCATGTCATGCCGCCCTGCCCTGACAACCTGCCCTAGCCCTTGCCCTGCCGTTCTAGCCCCGCCGTTCTTGCCCTGCCCTAAACCGTTGCCCTGCCCTGCCCTGCCCTTACGTTTCCACCTCGCCAAAACATCGTGATTCAGCGAAGGCGAACTCTCTTCGCGCATCTCGAAAAGCTACCGAGTCTGTTACCATGCCAACTGCAAAACTGTTTAGCAAACTTCTCCTTTGCTTAGCCCTCGTAGCACAAGTTCACACGCAAGCTCAAGCAACCGAGCCGTTCAAGGTTTTGACTTACAACATTCGCTACGAGAACAAAAGCGACGGTCAAGACGTATGGCCGAACCGCCGCGAAACTGTGGTGAAGACCATTGCTCAAGCTGACCTCGTTGGCTTACAGGAGGTGGTCGCGAGTCAATACGATTACGTCGTTGAAAACACCGAGGGTTGGACTTGGTATGGGATTGGAAGGAGCGACGGAATACGCGGCGGCGAAATGGCCGCAGTGGGCTGGAGAAACGCACGATTCATCGCAGTCGAACAAGGCACGTTTTGGTTGAGCGAAAATCCGTTTGCGATCGGCAAGCCAGCTTGGGATGCAGCCCTACCTCGCGTGGCTAGTTGGGTTCGCTTAGTGGATCGACAAACAGTTGCAGACGAAGCTCCTTCAACACTACTTCTAATCAATGCTCACTTTGATCATAAAGGGCAAAAGGCCAGGACCAATAGTGCTACGCAGATTCGCAAATGGGTAAGCAACAATCGCCGAGATTCACACGTAGTGTTCTTGGGGGATCTGAATGCCAGAATCGACTCGCCTCCGCTCAAGCAATTGATCGACCCGAGTGCTGCTGAATCGGCACCGTTGGTTGATGCTAAGGGGCTTTGCCCAGTCGCAGATCCAGGCCCAGACAGTACGTGGAATGGTTTTTCCAAGATCGAGCCGGGCAATAGGATCGACCATGTGCTTTTGCAAAGCGATCGACTGAGTGTTCCGAGCTACCAGACTCTCGATCCGCGGACAGAAAGCGGGCGATTCGCCAGTGATCACTTGCCAATTCTGGTCGAGCTGAATTGGCGTGTTCAAACCGAATCCAAAGGGAATAATTGAGCTGGGGGCAAATCCCCATAATCGTCAGTTCGCGAAAAATCTTGCGCGAATCTCGAATTGTCGGTAGTCTACAAAACGATACAAGGTTACATTCCGAACATCTAGAATCTGGCATTGGTAGTCGTTTGCACAGTAAACGACTAGCCCACCCTTTCCCAGGCAACCTTTTTGTTCTCTCGTCGACGTGCTTCCTTTGAGTTCGCGAGGGTCAATTCGTGCCTATGGTCAACATACTTCACTTCGAGTTTTCTAAGCTCAATCTAGGCCAGAGATTGTGCTGGTTTGCACTGCTCTGGCTCGTAGTCGCCTGCTCTCTAGCCGCTGCTCAGAACCAAGCTAACGATGAACAATCGATGCCTCTCAACGAACTTGTTGGCAGGATCGAGCAATCTACGGGCGATGATCGGCTGCGATATCAATTGGAGTTGCTCAAGCGATTTGATGCGGCCATCGCAGACCGAAAAAGAGTGTCGGACGAATTGATTTCGCAGTATGCTGACCAAGACAATCCCACCATTCTTGCCGCCGCGTATGCAGCTCGCGGTAAGGTGCAAGGTGAAGAGGGTGACTTCGTCTCTGCATTGGCAACACTCAAGCTAGCAGAATTGCAAGCGCGGAAGATCGTTAAGGAAGAACCTCGGCGGCTCTTTCGAATTCTTTGCAATCAAGCTTCCTACAGCAACGCACTGGGAATTCGAAATGAAGCGACAGCACACTTGCTGAGCGCGATCGAACTTGCGAAGGAACACGACTACAAGTCAGAAGTTTCATTCGCTTACCGAGTACTTGGCAATGTAGCGGAAGCATCTGGAGCGATCGACAAAGCTTACGAGTACTTTCAAATGGCGCTCGATGCGGCTGTGCAAACCAACAATGTTGAGTTGTCGGCTCAGGTTGGAATCAACATGATCGAGCTGGCATTGTCCGAGGACGATGCTGAATTGGCTGGAGAATTTGTTCAGCGGGTGGAACCTTGGATTGAAAAATCATCCGATCGGAGAATTCGACATCTTTTGGCGCTTCGTCGACAGGATATTCGACACAAGAAGGGTGAATCACTTGATGCGGCCCGAGAGATTCAACGCTTGATCGACAGGCTTGAACCGTCCACAGATTCGCAGCTTCTCGGGTTGCACTATCTCTCTTTGGCTTCGGCGCAGGCAGCAGCGGGAATGTTCAGCGATGCAATTAAGTCGGCGGATCTTTGCAGCAGTCGAGTCGAGCAAATTGTACGAACTTGGTGTATGGCTAGGATCATACGACTGAAGGCGTTGTTCGGCTTAGGAGAGAGTGAAACGGCGCTGGCAGGAATTGATGAACTTCTTGAGGATACTCGCCTAGCAATCGTACATCGCATCGAGCTGCTTGAGTTTCGTTCCACAGTATTGGCGAGTATGTCACGATTCCAAGACTCGCTCGATGCCTTGACCCAATGTCGCAAGATCGAAGCTCAAAGGGACACGTTGCGCGCCCAAGAAGTCGCCGCCTTCATCACCAGCAGTTACGGCAGTCAACAGCGAGAGCTTGAGCTTGCGGCTTCGAAGGCTCGCGAGTCCACAGCGATTGCTCAGGCCGAACTGAATGAGTCGGTGGCGCGACAAAAAACTGCTGAGACCTCTCGAGCTAAGCTCATGCGGGATGGTGCAGCACTACTGGCGGTTTTGTCGGTCGTAGCAATTGCCCTTTATCTGCGTGCCTCGAACAAGCGACGGACCGACCAGATTCAGGCTCGTCACGAACGCGAGATGAACGAGGAACTCACCCGACGGCTCGCCGTACAAGCCGCGCAATTGAAGGAACAGATTTCGACAAGGCAGCAGTTGGAACTAGCCATGGAGCGAAAATTCCGCGTCGAAGCCTTGGGGAAACTCACCGGCGGGGTCGCACACGATTTCAATAACCTTTTGACCGTCATCACTCACTCAACTGAGCTAATTCGTTTGGAGAATCAAAAGCTTTCCGAGGAATCAATTCGTTTGCTCGATTCTATCATCTGTGCGGCTGAATCTGGAGCAAGTATCGTCAATCAGTTGATGGCCTATGCGCGGCAGCAACCGTTGGTTTCGAAACCTTTGCTAGTGTCCGATTGGTTGAACTCGAATCGCAACATCTTGAAGCAGGTCTTGGGCAAGTCGATTCAATATGTCGAGTTCAACAATGCTCAGGACTCGGCGATATGCATTGATTCTGCGCAACTAACCACTGCTGTAATCAACCTCTTGGCCAACGCTCGCGACGCATTGCCGGCGAGAAATGGCTGCGTAGAGTTTGTAGTTGATCGACTGAAGTTGGACAGCGAATCGGCTCGACTGTGGAACGGAGTTGCCCCAGGCGAGTATTGTTTGTTTGAGATTCGCGACCAAGGGCAAGGCATGACCGAGGATGAACTGGCTCGCGCGTGCGAACCATTCTACACAACGAAAGAGCTGGGCTCTGGCACCGGATTAGGGCTCAGTTCTGTTGTTGGTTTTGTTAAGCAATCGGGAGGCGAATTCAGTTTGCAAAGCGAATTGGGCAAAGGCACGTCAGCTAGATTCATCATTCCTTTGACCGAACTGCCTGTGCAAGCAGTTTCTCCAATGGTTGAAACTCAGTCATCGGATCGAAAGAGTCAGTTGCTTCTGGTAGAGGATCAAGAAGCGGTTCGAAAGGTGTTGGCTGCCGGACTTCAATCTTTAGGCTACGCCGTTTCGCAAGCGGCTAGTGCGGATGATGCGATTCAGTTGATCGAATCCGCTGGCCCGCCACAAATCCTTCTGTCTGATGTTCGCATGCCGGGAACGATGAATGGAGTCGAATTGAGAAATTGGGTCTTGTCCCGTTATTCGAATGTGCATGTGGTCTTGATGAGCGGCTTTCGCGAGCTTGACACGGAACAAGACCATCAAATCGTCTTTGTCCAAAAGCCCGTCAAGCTGAAGGAACTTCATCGAGTCTTAGCCGGTTGATATGCCGGAGTGTCCGACCCACCGCCAACATTTTTTGAGCCGTGTTCGCTAGTTTTGAAGGGGTGTTATTGAAGGGCTTGTCATAACCCGAAGCATTTGTTTTGAAGTTGCGCTATTTGGTTTTAGGGGCGAAGCCCTGCCCGTTTACCTAGCCCAGCCTGAAGGGCTGGGTACGCAATTCGCGAGAAAAACAAAGGGCCAACGGCCCGCCGGTTTGCGTGCAAACCGGC
>CAYWNG010000179.1:5230-10614 GCA_964458685.1 uncultured Pirellulaceae bacterium | reverse complement strand
GCTGTTACGCACTTTTTAAATGGTGGCTGCTTCTAAGCCAACATCCTGGCTGTCTCTGAAATTCAACTTCCTTAGTGACTGAGCATAGTTTAGGGACCTTAGCCGACGATCTGGGTTGTTTCCCTTTTGACCACGGAGCTTATCCCCCGTAGACTAACTCCCGAGATAGTTGTGATGGTATTCGGAGTTTGGTTCGGCGAGGTACCCCGGAAAGGGCCCCCGTCCAATTCAGTCTCTCTACCCCCATCACATAGTTGCTCGAGGCTATCCCTCAAGATATTTCGGAGAGAACGAGCTATCTCTGCGTTTGATTAGACTTTCACTCCTCCCCACAGGTCATCCCCTCGGTTTTCAACCCAAGTGAGTTCGGTCCTCCACGCAGTTTAACCCGCGCTTCAACCTGCCCATGGGTAGATCACGCAGTTTCGCGTCTACCGCCCGCGACATATGTCGCCCTATTCAGACTCGGTTTCCCTATGGCTTCGGCCCTTAGAGCCTTAACCAAGCCACGAACGGTAACTCGCCGGATCATTATGCAAAAGGCACGCCGTCACACGTTAAATCGTGCTCCGACAGCTTGTAAGCGCATGGTTTCAGGTTCACTGTCCTCCCCTAGCCGGGGTTCTTCTCACCTTTCGATCGCTCTACTTAGTTCACTATCGGTCGTTAGAGAGTATTTAGCCTTACGGGATGGTCCCCGTAGATTCAGTCGGGGTTTCACGTGCACCGACCTACTCAGGTATCCTCCGGGAGATTCAAAGTTTTCGAGTACGGGGCCGTCACCCTCTATGGCGCGCCTTATCCAGACGCTTCCTCTAACTTGAATTTTGTAACTCCCATGCGAAGGACCCTACAACCCCACGAAGGAAAACCCTCATGGTTTGGGCTATTCCGCTTTCGCTCGCCACTACTTACGGAATCGATTTTTCTTTCTTTTCCACCAGGTACTTAGATGTTTCAGTTCCCTGGGTTGGCCACGTATACCTATGTATTCAGTATACGCTAATTCGGGAATCTCGGGATCACAACTTGTTTGTCAACTCCCCCAAGCTTTTCGCAGACTTCCACGCCCTTCATCGCCTTCTAATGCCAAGACATCCCCCATACGCCCTTAGTAACTTGACCACCGAAATCCTGAACTCTAGCTAAGCGTTAAAACTAAGCTATGAGAGGTTTTCGATGTGATAAATACATCGCAATCACTGCGATGTTGACTTTCGCTCTTTTAATCGCTCTTTTCTATTTCGAAATCGGTTCAACATCTCTCTCGCCCACTTGCGTGAGCTCCAGATCAGTTTCACCGGCGTCGTGTGCAACACTAACTTGTCTCACCAAGTTGTGCTGCGTAAGATGCCTAAATTACCAATCAACCAAATTGTCAAAGATCAGCTTGCCCTGTCGCGTCTTTCGTTGCGAAGGGCTCAACATTGTAGCCATCGTGTTTTTGTCGGTCAACGTCAACTTGTGACTTTTTCGCGACTATTTTTCGGCGGCTGTTTGAACTCAGGCTTTGTGAGCCGTCATTCAAGAGGGCGAAATCTTCTCGATTTCTTCCTCGACCGCAAGGCCATTTCCCAAAGTTTTTAAAAACTCTTTAAAACCCAAGGAAAAACAGCGTTTTGCGGTTAGTGGAGGTGAACGGACTTGAACCGATGACCCCTTGGATGCAAACCAAGTGCTCTACCAACTGAGCTACACCCCCAACCAAGCTTGAAGTCAGAGGGATGAAGTGCTTGAACTACGTTCAGTCTTCACCCTTCTCACTTCAAGCCAATCTGCAGTGGGCGCGCCAGAACTCGAATCTGGGACCTCGTCGTTATCAGCGACGCGCTCTAACCAACTGAGCTACGCGCCCGTCTTTCTGATCCAGTCTTGCAACTTTCTCAGCTAGATGGCTGCTAACCAGACCTCGCAGTTCCCTGCCCGACCAGTTAGACGGAAAATCGTAGCTAATGGTTCAAACCTGTCAACTCTTCCGAGCCGCAAGAGTCCAAAGTCGTGTCTTCCGACTAACGCAGGCCCATTGAATCGTCCATTTTTGGGCCAAACTTGAGCCCGCCCCGTAAGTTATTTGATCCGCCTACCTCCGCAAATTCATCGTTGCCCGCATATTTTCCAGTAAATGCAGCCGCTTGCCAGCACTCGAGAAAGTGCAATCCTTCTACTGGGAAGCCTTAGTCGATGTGGAAATCTTGTTGGTGGTTTGCTCCGCAAGGGCTGAACTCTCTACTGAGCCCGCTTCAGTCCTCCAAGCTGCCTTTGTGAGTTAGACACTCGTTGTTCGCCTCTTTTTCAGGCAAAAAGCTGTTCACTCGGCTCGTTCAAAATGCTACAACCAGTCCCGTATCATGCAGCACCAAGCAATGCCCCGCTCTGGGCTGCAACGTGAAACCGTTAACTTTCGACAGGATGATTTCGATGTTACGAAAACGAATGTTTGCCCTGGTTGCAGTCAGTGCGCTAAGCACAACTGGATGGGCTTTCGCCGACGATAAACTGCCTAAGGCGCTCTCGTTCCGCCCCCGACAAGCTGATGTGACTTACGACAAAGTTGCACCCGCCGATATCGAAAAGTGCTCGATCGAAGCCATCACCCGTTCTGACGGTGAAGGTTTTTGGTTGACGGGGCCTGGCGGCCAGCCGCTGCGTTGGTTCGTCGATACCAATGGTGACAAGAAGCCTGATCGATGGTGCTACTACGGTAATGGCGTCGAAGTCTATCGCGAATCGGATACGAACTTCAATGGAACCGCCGATGAGTACCGTTGGCTAAACACCGAAGGCATGCGCTGGGGTGTGGATGAAAACGAAGATGGAACTATTGATCGCTGGAAGTCCATTAGCGCCGAAGAGGTTTCTGCCGAATTAGTTCGATCTATTGCTGAAAACGATCAAGCTCGTTTCGAACGACTGCTGCTGACTGAAAAAGAACTCAAGGCTCTGTCGCTGGGGGACACATTGAGCGATTCAGTACGATCGCGAGTTAAGTCGGCGCAAGAGAAATTCTCCAAGTGGGTCGCTCAACAAAAGTCCGTTACAAAATCCAGCCAATGGACTAACTTCGGCGCTGACAAACCTGGTGTAGTCCCTGCGGGCACTGAAAAGTCTGCGAAGGATATTGTCGTTTATGAAAATGCTGTTGCGCTTTTCACCGACAATGGTGAAGCCAAACAATTGATCGTTGGGACGATGATTCAAGTCGACGGTGCTTGGCGACTAGCCAGCTTGCCGCGGTTGATTGGCGATGAAACTACGACTGAAGAATCTGGTGTGTTCTTCAACGCATCGTTTAATGGTCGTTCGCTGGCTGCAGTCGCTGATTCCAGTTCCGGCATGAGTAAGTCGCTTGAAGCACTTGTAACTCAGCTTCAGGAGATCGATAAGAAGTTGGCTTCCGAATCTGATAAAGAGACTTGGCATGCCAAGCGAGCTGACGTTATTGAAAAGCTGGTTTCATCGTCAGAAACAGCCGCAGAGCAAACCACTTGGATCGAGCAGTTCGCTGAGACCGTTAGCGCAGCGGCGCAAGTTGGGGAGTATGCAGGCGGGATCGATCGCTTGAAGGACTTTACTCGCAAGCTTCAAGAGGCCAAGGCCTCGCCAGAACGTGTTGCATATGTAGTCTTTCGAACGATGACTGCCGAGCAGAACGTTAAGATGAATGCTCCTGATGCCAAGCCTGAAGAATTGAACAAGGCTTACCTCGAGAACCTCGGAAAATTCGTCGAGAACTATCCCGAGTCGGCTGATTCGGCCGAAGCAATGTTGCAACTAGCGCTGGCTGCTGAGTTCACTGGTGAAGTGAAGGAAGCTCAGCAATGGTATACTAAAGCCAGCAAGTCATTCCCGACAACTGATTCGGGTAAGAAGGCCGCTGGCGCGCTCAATCGCTTGAACTTAGTTGGTAAGCCATTCGCCATCTCTGGCAATACGTTGGATGGCCGAGCGTTCAAGTCAAGCGAACTAAAGGACGCACCGACCGTTTACTATTTCTGGGCAACCTGGTGCGATACCTGCAAGACCGACATGCGGGCGATCAAAGAACTACAGGCCAAGTTTGCCAAGAGCAAAGTTCGAGTCGTTGGTGTGAACTTTGACAAAGACCCAGCAAAGGCGAGTCAGTTCCTGAAAGAAAACTCCTTTCCATTCATTCACTTGAATGACAAGGGCGGGTTGGATAGCACTTTGGCGATGAACTACGGGCTGTTGACGCTGCCGATGACATTCTTGGTCGACAAAGATGGCAAGGTCGTGAAAACGGGCGTGCACTGGACTGATCTCGAGAAGATGCTTCAGGATCTTACTAAGTAGCAGCTCGTTTAGTTTACATAACTGTTTTTATAGAAAGCATGTGTTGATCCACATGCTTTCTTTGTTTTGGGGCGAGCGGTCGTCGCTTTCGGTTTTGTCTTTGCAATCTTGAGCAAATTTCTCGATTTTGTTTCAAGTTTCTTTGTTGGCCTAGCGTGAAATGCCGTGACACGAGTCTCGTAAGTTGGTATCTACTTAGCTGGGTGAAAGGATTCGCCCACAAAAGTTGGCCCGGCTTGGAAGGATTCAAAGCATGGAATACGTTATCGAATTGGCTGCCGAATACTCGGGGGCTATCGCTCCAGGTTTGGCAGTTTGGGCGACGCTTCTGCTGCATATGCAGCCCAAAGACAAGTGTTGCTCGGTTTCGCAAGTGTTGTACTTCGTTTCGCTACTGTTTGTTTCGGTGTTGACGGTTAGAGCTACGATGAGCCACGATCCAATGTGGCTAGCGAATGCGGCTAGCTTGGGAGTGCTGATCGTGTCTGGAGTTCTAAAGCGACCTGCCGACGAAATAGACTCGTTGGTGTTGAACTCGCGGGTTTAGTGATGGGTGGGCTCGAGAGACTAGTAATCGCTCGATCCATTCCGCTCTTTACTTTGAGGTGACCAGTAGCGTACAAGTTAGGGCAAGGTTTCGATTTTTCAATGAACCTCAATCGCATGATGCGAAGGGAGAGTGATATGAACGGAGTCAACTTTTTTACGTGGATTCGCGATGGAGTTCGCCAGTCGGTGCTACTTGGTGTTAGCGACGCTGTTGAGCAGTTGGGAACACCTGCTTCGACTGATGAAATCCATCCAAGCGTCGCTGGTTTGCTGGGGCCATCCATGAACAATAATTCGAATTCCAGTAACCAATTGCCAGTGGCTCGTGCTGGTGGAAACGGTTCTGGTACCGCTGGTCGAAAGCGACTAGGGCGTTCGTTGAAAGAGATGAATTCGCCTAAGCCTAACGAATAGGCACCGCGGAATCTCCCTTGGCAACTTGTGCTGGGATAGATCCACCAAGCTATGAATTCAGCTTGTCACGAGTTCAGTTTGCTTCGAAGTTAGCTCGCCTCGAGAGCACT
>CAYWNG010000179.1:0-5220 GCA_964458685.1 uncultured Pirellulaceae bacterium | reverse complement strand
TTGGTTGTTATCTCCGTAGTGATCGTTGTCGCTGGTTTTGGTCTCGCGCGGGTCTTCCCCACATTTGACGAAAAGAAGTCTCCTGCATTCGTCAAAGCACTGGCCAACCGTTTGTATCTTGATGAGTTGTTCTAAGTCGCTATTCTGATCAGGTAGGACACGAGCCTGTGCGCCTAGCTCGAGCGCGTTCACCTTGGCTGATTGGCACTACGGTGGCTAAAGCTTCTCGGGCAGTGTCAGTTCGATACGCGTACCGCGTCGCACGGCCGAGTCGATTTGCAGGCGAGCATTAATCGACTCCGCCCTTTGTTTCATGCTTGAGAGCCCAAAATGCGTGCTCTCAATTTCTGCTTGGGTATCAAAGCCCTTGCCAGTGTCTTCAATGCAAATGGAAAGCTCTGATTGATTGAGCCCCGATGCGTTGAGTTGGCTGCTGAGCTTGATTTCGCACGGTCCAGCGTGTTGTACGGCATTCAGCACAGACTGCTGAACGATTCGCAGTAAAGGCCATGCCAATTCTGCCGTTGTTGTCTTGGGAAGGTTCAGCGGCTGGATGATCGTTAGTTGTTGACCTTGCTGGGAGGCTAACGGCCGGGTCATTTCGATAAACTGCTCGATCGAGTGCCTTAAGGAGTCAACACGTTCATTTTGGTCGGACTCAAGAAATGAGATCAGTGCTCGCCCTTCTTCCGCAGCTATCGTCAGGCAATGTTTGGCGATCTCTAACCGTTGTTCATTGCCCTGCGTAGACTCCAGATTGGCAAGTTGCATCTTCGCGCCGTGAATCCAAGGCAGCAGGCGATCGTGAAGCTCGTAGGCAATCCATCGTCGAGTTTCGTGAGAGTCGTTCATGATATTGGCTATGCGATTCTCGCCCTTAGAGATCTAGCGCTTCCAGGTCGTCTACCAATTGATCCAAGTCGTCGCGATCAGCTGGGGTTGGGCTGGCTGAGGCTTTGGGCTGGATCTCAATTGACGATGATTCAGACCTGCGAACTGGTGAGGGGGTGGGGGTTGGGGAGGCTGTTGGAAGGCTGTTGGGCAGGCTGTTGGGCAGGCTGTTGGTCTGTGGTTTCGAGGGCGATGTGGGCACCGCGATTTGCAAAGTGCGAACACTGATGTTCTTGAGGATGTTCGAAAGCTCTGCAAAAACACTGTCGGACGATTCGTTCAGGGTGAGTTGGCGATAACGAAGCTGAGTCGCATTGCCTTGCCCATCAATCCTCCACGGCATGCCAAGCCGTTGAAAATGATCGGCTGCATCCGCATTTGAAAGCCAGCCCAACAACACCGTACCCGAAGGAACCTTGCTAAGGCAAAGTGCGTCGGTGCCGTCGCTTTCCATGTGCTCGACTGGTCCAACGAGAACCGCGTCCATGTTGTTTTCAAACATGACTCGGGTCAAAACTTGTTCTTCCAAGTCGGTAACTCGCCCGTCGCGCTGAGCGGATTGGACAATAACGACGGTCATTCTAACAGCCAATTTCTTTAGCCTCTCGATGCGTGGTTTCAACTAGATCGTAAAGTTCCATTAGACACTCTCGCAAGTTTCCCTTGTGTTTGTCGAGAAGCAAAGCCCACTGAGTTTCTTCAATTACATCGGGCACTGTAGGGTGACCGACCGCGCTGACGTAAGCTTGTTGGACAACTTGCCTCGCCAAACTTTCGGAAACCGAAGTTTGCCAAAGGTCGGGTAGCCCTAGGTCTCGGTGCGCCGTGAGTAAGAGCCTTGAATCGCTTCGTCGCGACCAACGAAAGAGCCGTCTACGCTGCCACCAGCCGAGTTGTTCTGCCCCGTCGACGACGAGTATTCCGCAAAATGGCTGAGTTTGCAAGAATCGCTTGAGCGAATTCATGACGCTGAAGCCTCTTCGGAGTGAAAACCAGCAAACGGCTTGAGAATCCCCGCTTGGTATTTCAGCAAATGCGGATGGCGTTTGAGAGTGATGATTCGAGGCATACTCGCAGGCATGTTCTCGATAAACCACTTGGCCGAGCTTGGGGATCAAGTGCTCGAGCAGCGTAGATTTGCCGCTTCCATGAGGTCCGATAATCTGGCAGCGACCGCCCAGTTGATGGAATCGATCGGCAAGCTGCTCGAGGCTGGTTCCGCATTCGATCCAGGCAAGTTTTCCGGGAGCTACGTAACGAGTTGCAAACGGATTAGCTGGCCTCAAGCGAGTCGAACTGGTGTTGGATTGAACAGTTGCCATCTAGGATCGATACAAGTTGTGCTGGCGGATATAGGCTTCAACGGCTGCCGGCACCATGTACCGTATCGACTTGCCAAGTGCGACTCGGCGGCGAATATCTGACGAGCTAACCTCGAGCTGCGGCATGGTTAAGAGGTGTTCGTCGAACAGTTGTTGTGTTGTTTTGGCCTCGGGCAGGAATTCAGCCAGGGAGGATAGGTCGGGTGCGGGTTGGCCACCACGAGCAACGACAATGACTTGCGCTGCTTTGCAGATCTCGCCGGGCGTTCTCCACTTGGAAAACTCGCGCAGAGAATCAGCTCCCATCAAAAAGACTAGCTCTGCGTCGGGAAATTGCGACTTGAGTTCGTGGAGCGTATCGATCGTGTAGGACTTGCCGCCTCGACGAACTTCACGATCATCGCAAACGAAGTGACTGTTTCCGCAAATGGCTAGCTGGACCATGGCCAGTCGATGCGTGCTATCGGAGGCGTTCTTGAGCTGTTCGTGTGGAGCTGTCGCTGCGGGAATCCAGCGGACTTCGCTGAGCTTCAGGTGCTCACGAGCCTGCTCAGCAATCATCAGGTGACCTAGGTGCACCGGGTCGAAGGTACCTCCAAGAACTCCGATTCGCGTTTGTTGATTCGTCATGCGTTCCAAGTGGTTCTAGGATAGGCTATTGGGGTCAATGCCCTTATCTTTGAGCAGTTGGTAAAGACGCTCTGTCTCGCGAAGTAGCAATTCTGCACGTTTCTTTTCTTCATCGGCCCGTTCGCCACCGGTTGGAATCGTCTTGCCGTTACTATCCGTCCAGCGTAGCCAATGCGAATCTGTCTCTTCGAAACGACCGTGCCAGATGTCAAGTCCCAAGCCGAACTCAGGGAATAGAATTGGGCGTCGGTCAACCTGGACCATCTTGCTGCCTTGCAATCTGTAAAGACGCAGCGGCTGATCGCTCAAGTACTCTTCGGGATCGTAGATCACATAATTGGCAACACGGAAGTCTGTGTACAGGTCAACTCTGCGAGAGAGTTCAAACTCCTTGTTGGAAACAATTTCGATCGCCACTTCAGGTGGCTTACCGTATTTCCAAACAAAGTAGGAACGATGAAGCTTGGGAAACAGGTTTTCCGGCAAGCGAACGTTAACACTCAGCAGGACATCTGGGACGACTGGAGGTAGGTCAATTCCATAAAACAGTCCGACGTTTGCGAGTGCCACAAAGGACTTGTCGGTTTTCCAAGAGTCGTAGAGTGTTCCTGTCAGCAGACGCATCTGCTTTTCACTAAAGACACCATCCACGGGCGCACCATCTTCGGTTTGGATGTGATCAATGTTAGGCCAGTCTTCTGGACGAAGCAGAAGACCGCTCTCGGGAGAGTTGGTTGCTTGGTCGTGTTGGGACATAGGTCGTACAATCGATCGCAGAAAACAGTGAAAGACCTAGTCGGCGTTGCTAGGCCATTGTTAATAATTGTAGCACACGCCGCATCAACGGGCACCTCTATTGATTTCAGTCCCTCCGGGAGTGTCCTTGGTTCTGTTCTTAGAAACTTGGAAAAAGCTGGCTATACTCGCGTTTGGGTTCGAAACCAAGGCATGCGTTGTTGAGCCGTTTCCAAAGTAGTCGAAATGTTGACAATGACCGTCCGCTTCTGATAGCGTCCGCCCACAATTCATCTCGACAGAAGCAGCAAAAGTTTCTCCATGAGCCAACAAGAACTATTCGCTGAAGACACTCCTCCCTGGGAGCTCGACTCGCAGGCCGAGTGCCGAGCGGCGAAGATCGTGTTTGCCGAGCCACCGCATGGCCCGCTAACCTATCGAGTTCCGGATCAGTGGGCCGAGCAACTGCGAATTGGCATGCGAGTGAAGGTGCCTCTGGGGAAAGGCAATCGCGAGATGTTGGGCTATTGCATCGCGGTCGAGACGATTCCACAGTCTCCCGATGCCTTCAAACCAATCACGGAGTTAGTCGACGAAGACCCTTTATGCACTCCGAAAATTCTCGAACTGCTGGAGTGGATGAGCAGGTATTACTTGGCTCCACTTGGTCAGGTCTTCGAAGCGGCTATTCCTGCTGGAGTCCGCGCGTCGGCGGGCGTGCGGCAACGGGTGATTCTTTTTGCGACGAGCAAAGCAACCGATGCGGCGATGCAAACGCTCTCAGCGAAACAGCAAGAGGTGCTCAGGCAATTGCTGCTGATCAACGAAGGCTTGACTGTCGATCAATTGCAAAAGCTATCCGATTGTTCGGCTGGTCCCATCAACGCTCTGCGCAAGAACGGCTATATCGAAGCTAGGCAGGAAGCCTACTTCGAACATTCAGGGCGAGCTGGACATGCGGGCAGCTCCGTGCCCTTGGCTTTGAGTGCGGATCAGCGCCAAGCTCTCAAGCTCATTACGGACGCTTTAGAAACGCATCGACAGCATACGATCCTTTTGCACGGTATTACCGGAAGCGGTAAGACCGAAGTGTACATGCAAGCGATCCATGAAGTGGTATCGTTTGGGCGTCAAGCAATAGTGTTAGTGCCTGAAATCAGCCTGACACCGCAAACTTATCAGCGGTTCTTGCATCGCTTTGGACAAGTCGCCATTTTGCACAGTCACATGAGCGATGTTGAACGTCATTATCAATGGCGACGCATCGCTGCCGGCGAAACGCCGATTGTGATTGGTCCGCGAAGTGCCATCTTTGCACCGCTTCCGCGACTAGGGTTGATCGTTTTGGACGAGGAGCATGAGAACTCGTTCAAACAGGACACGATGCCGCGTTATCACGCCCGAGATGTAGCGCTCCATCGAAGTTTCTTGGAGCAGATTCCGCTGGTGCTCGGCAGTGCCACGCCTAGCTTGGAAAGTTGGAATCGCGCTCAAACCGGCAAGTACAAGTTAGCGAAGCTCCCGCGACGAATTCACAATCGACCTTTGCCTGAAGTTCAGATCGTCGATTTGCGTCAACAGCCTCAAACGCCCAATCAAGGTTCGATATCCAAGCCGCTTGAAGAGGCGATGAAAGAGACAG
>CAYWNG010000178.1:0-10670 GCA_964458685.1 uncultured Pirellulaceae bacterium | reverse complement strand
TCTATCCTACGTGATGTTTGGGATTTGGAAGCATTACCTAACAACGCAAGGAACACCACCGGTAACGGCGACAATTCGAGAGCAAGCCGAGTCCATTCTTGGAGTCCAACCGGTCGCTAAAAAGCCTTGGAAGCAAATTGCCATAATGGGGGCCGCTCTCACCTTAACCTTGGTAATTGGTGTGCTAGCGGGCGCGAATTTTCGCTCAACTCAAGATTCAAATCATGTCGATGGCATAGCCCTGTCAGCGAATGAGATCGGCTACATTCGCAGCGTCAGGGAAGCTGATGCGTCTTGGGCTGCAAAGATGGCCAATCGTACATACGATCCAGAGACTGCAATGGCGTTGATTAAGGGAACGGTGAGCAGGGATGAGGTTCTTAAACGGATTCGAGGTAAATAGAACACTGCTACTTGCTGTAGTAACGTCAACATGTTGTTTGATAGCAGTTGGAACGGGCTTATTCGCAAGTGTAACGCCCGACAGGAAAAGAAGCTTTGAAATCAGTTATCCAGATTTGAGTAAAGTCCACGCAGGGTGTAGCGAGGATGAAGGTCCGTGCTCCAAAGAAGCTGTTAAACTAGCGGCTGCCCTTCATACTCTAGAGTTGGCGCAGCAAGCTGCTGAGGAAGCGTATGCAGCTTGGGCCAATTGCATGGACGCAAATGGTGGTGGACCTAGTCCTAACCCAGGTCCTGCGCCAGCGAATACAGTTTCGATTCTTGAACCGGCAAAGTAAAGATCCAAAAGGAAAAATCGAGGTGGTGGGGGCCTGGAGCAACGGGGCAAATGTTCTTCTGTCTTCTGCCACCTCGATCCTTTTTTCTCGATCAACATTCGCCAAGAGCGATATTGCCAGTCGTTCACATGACCGCGGTTGATTTCGTAAGATTTCGTAAACTGCCGCACGCTCGTCACAGATAGTTGCTATCAATCGGTCGTAATCACTGAGTCAGCAGCTTTGTTGGCTTCTGATTGTCGTCGCGAAACCAGCCATGCTGAGACCACGATCAGCATCTGCCCCGGTCCATAGGTTATCCAAACAAGCTCGCTGCGAAACGGATAGCTTCCGCGGAACATGCCAACCGCCAAAAGCAAATCGCTGAGCAGAAACAAAGCCGCGCCAAGTGCCAGCGGCCAAATCTGTCGTCGATGTACAGCAAGCGCTGTTGCAATGCCCGCAGTACCAGAAAGCAGCAGGGTGTATCCCAAGGCTGGCCACACAATCTCTCGAGCTTTCTCGCCGTAGTATACAATCGCGTACCAGCTCAGCAGTCCAACGAACTGCCACACGGTTATGCTAATCCAGATTGGCCTTATTCGAAGCGGCTCGCATCGACACAACTCTCCGACGATAGCCCTGATGTAACAAAGGTGCCCTAAGCCAAACGCAATGATTGCAGCCAACGTTCCTTGTGATGTGAGGGCACTTAGTAGATTGGCGTTGAAGAAGTCCCCCAGCGTTCCCAGGATCATCCCGACGCAAATCCACTTCGCGTACCTCTGGCTCGATGTATCAACTTGAAATCGAGCCAATGTCGCTAGAGCAACAAGTGCAATCGAGGAAGCCATCTTTCCCCAAGTTCCTGACAGCGGTAATAACACGGATGGCAGCAATTTAGACGGCCACAATCCAATCAATAGAAAAAAGGCCCACGCAAGCAAGAGAATAGAGCGAGGCAAGTTCGCGCGGACAGACTGTAGTAACAAGCGATCTTCCTTCAGTCTTTAGTATGTTGACGCGAATACTCAAGTGAGCGCAAACGAGCTTAAACGAATAGACTCGACCAACTATAGAGTCATGTTGAGCGAGTAGTCCGCCCGGCAGATACTTGCCAAATCAGGGGCGTTTTCTTCGCCCTCAGGCAGGTACTCATCGTACCACACAACTATCTTTTCTGAACTACCAATGGCCTAACGTCAGATCGTTTAACGGCAAGCCGAAGGCGACTGTTGCTAAGGACGTACTATGGACCGATTCTAAGTGGGGCCAGTGATCGTTGGGGCCATTGCTTATTCTTCGTCATGACACAATTGCTCGTGGAGTCGACAATCAACGCAGAGCAAAAGACACAGTCGCCTGCGGCTTGCCGTTAAACGACTTTAGCCACCGCCAAGCAACTCGTTGTAACAGCCTAGATTTTGAGTTAGGTTGAGCTAGTAGTCCGACGGGCAAATACTTGCCAAATTAGGACGCCAACCAAGATCGCACCTCCGAACAAAGCCAGAGCAATTGCGCGCCACCATGGTTGTGCAATGGCCACGCCACCAATTTCTATGGGTTCATTGCCGTGCTCAATGTGCCGAACGATTCCAATATCTAATTTGTTGCCTGAGATTCCATCGAACCTCAGCGTTGTCTCAGCGGACTTAATGGGGCTGCTCTCTGGAACGTTCGCAATCTGTTCAACAGGAGGATCTGTCGAAGGCCATTGATCGAACAGTTTGCGATCAAAGTCCTCCAGTGGTCCCACATCGTCGGGAACAGCGTAGATCTTTGTGCCATACTTGCCCGAAAAGGAGAACGGTACGCCGGGTTCAATTCGGCATACTCCACCAAGCCCTAAGACCGGCGCGGCGACTAAGCGAACCTTTTCCAGTTGCTCCGAGGGTTCGAAGCATAGGGTGTGTGAAACTCGCCGATACCCAGGAGGAATCAAGTCGCAGATCGCAGGCGTGGCCCAGAGTACTGCCAAGATCAGAGCGACTAGGCAGTTAGTTTTTAGACATCGCACCCGTTGCATTATGAACCTCACCCGTGACTTGATTTTTGTTTCAATGACATGGCTCGGTAGCCATGTCAGGTGAGTCTTGACGCTTCAGTGGGAAACTCAGTTCCCGGATCGCTGCATAATCTTCAGAATTGCATAATCTTCCAATTGATCTTGCAGTCTTATTCCGACTTCAAGCGGACGTTGCGGAACTGAATGATCATCGGTGGGCCTTGGTGAATTTGGAACGCTAGGATTCCCTCTTTAGCAGCTTTGTCTGCTTGGTTGTCGATCGTCTCGGACATGAGCGTGTCGTTGATATAGTGGCTTAGCTTGTTGCCCTTAGCCACAACGCGGTACTTGTTCCACTCGTCCTTCTTAACCTTCTTCCCAAGTTCTTCGGCGTTACCGATCGACTCGGTCTTCTTTTCGCCGCCCGCTTCCAAGGTGACACGTTGACCACGTTCGGCCAAAATCCCTCGACCGCGTTCTTCGTAGTTGATGCCCGAATATCGTAGGCTGTAGTCGATGTCAGCTTGATATCCACCGACAATGAACTTCTCTTCGTCAACCAACTTGCTGCGATATTGAATGCCAGAATTGCCACCAGCATTTTTCTCGTCTCCTGCACGAAGTCTGTATTCCAATTCCAATTCAAAGTCGGCCAGTTTGCCGTCAGCCCAAACGAGAAACGTGTTGAACTTGATCGGATCGTCAGCGGTTGTCTTGCCTGTAATTGCACCGTCTTCAACGCTCCACAGCTTGGGGTTGCCCTTCCAGCCCGTGAGATCCTTTCCGTTGAAGATCTCCTTAAAGCCGGGCTGTTGTGCGAAGGTGGTTGAGCTGATGGCCAGTACAAGACTTAGGCCGAGTAGAAGCATTCTCATGAGGCGGGTTCCTTTGATGGGCTTGAAAGTGAAAGGGGTAGGCGGAGGGAATAAGCCCCCGAAAGCGACATTTTACGCCGAACTGAAGCGATTTAGTAGGCTGGCTCGACATTCTTCATCAGGTTACACTGCCATCACGAGCTTTTACGCACCTTAAAATCACACGGTGAACATTCTTTTGCCGTAAGACGGGGAAACTAAACCTAATGAGCTTTCAGAAGTTCATGGCTGTCGCAGCCTTGTTTGCGATCACACTTACTTCAACCGCTTGGGCCATCGAAAAGCCGAACATCATTTTTATTTTGGCTGACGACCTGGGTTATGGAGATTTGGGTTGCTATGGCCAAAAGCAAATCTTGACGCCGCGACTGGACCAGATGGCCATCGAAGGAATGCGATTCACGCAGTTCTATGCTGGGTGTACCGTTTGTGCGCCAAGCCGTAGTGTGCTGATGACTGGCCAACACACCGGTCGGACTTGGGTGCGTGGCAACGCTGGCGGAGAGAACTCGATCATTCAATCGCTGCGAGCAGAAGATGTCACGGTTGCCGATGTGCTTAAGGGTGCTGGCTATAAGAATGGACTTATTGGTAAGTGGGGGCTGGGCGAGGTGGATCAACCAGGCTTTCCTCTGAATAAAGGCTTTGATTACTTCTATGGGTATCTCAGCCAAGTTCACGCGCACAATTACTATCCCGAGTTTCTTTATCGCAATGCGGATCGAGTCAAGCTGCAGAATGTTGTCGAGCGACCTAGTGGTCAGAAGCAAGATTTCTTAGGCGGAAGTGCCACGAAGAAAGTCGAGTACTCGCATGACCTTTTCGCGCAGGAAGCTCTCTCCTTTGTGCGCGACAATGCCGAGCGACCTTTCTTTCTGTACCTCGCTCTCACGATTCCGCATGCGAATAACGAAGCGACCCGAATGACCGGTAACGGCGCGGAGGTTCCCTCCTTTGGAATCTACGCTAATCGCGAGTGGTCCGATCAAGATAAAGGGCAGGCTGCTATGATCACGCGCATGGACGCAGATATTGGACGGCTGATTGATTTGCTTCAAGAGTTGGGCATCGATAAGAACACGTTGATCATGTTCTCCAGCGACAACGGCCCACATAGCGAAGCTGGTCACTCGCCTAAGACTTTTCAACCCTCGGGAGAACTCAAAGGCATGAAGCGATCGTTAACCGAAGGCGGAATACGTGTTCCGATGATCGCTCGATGGCCTGAGAAGATTGCTCCCGGCAGCGTTAGCAACTTTGTAGGTTCGTTCCAGGACATACTGCCCACACTCAAGGAACTGAGTGAATCACCGACGATCGCGGATACTACAGGCGTATCTTTGGTTCCAACACTGCTTGGCACAGGCCAGCAGGCGCAGCACGAGTATCTATACTGGGAGTTCTATGAGCAGGGCTCAAGGCAATCGGTGCGTTTCGGAGACTGGACTGCTATCCGCGAGCCGATGTTTGATGGTGATGTCAAGCTGTACAACTTGAGCAATGATCTCGCTCAGTCCAACAACGTTGCCAGCGAAAATCCCGAAGTCGTAGCTCGTGCGATCGGCTTTATGGAGCAAGCTCATCAGCCCAATAAAAACTGGACACCGCGGGGTACGACAGCAAAATCGAAACAGTAGCGATCTAAAACACAAGAAAAGACACCTGGGCTCACCTTCACAACTTGTTGGATTCACGCATTGATTTACGCCTATCAATTGAGGAAAGAGTTTTTTTGGGGCGGCCGCAATCTGGTTGCTCTTAACGGCATCTCCTTTGGCGTGTCGGCGGGTGAAGTCTTCGGATTGCTCGGCCCCAATGGCGCGGGAAAGACGACAACACTACGAATCGTGATGGGTTTAGTTGAAGCCGACGAGGGTTACGTGGATATTGGAGGTCAGGTAAGCTCAACCTCGGTCAATATTCGAGCGCATATCGGAATGGTCTCTACCAACGATGGAGTTTATCCGTGGTTGACTGTGCGTGAGATGTTGTTGTACTTCGCAGATCTGTATGCGATTCCAGTCAAAACTGCGCAGCAGCGATTGAAGATGCTGGCGGATAAGCTACAGATCGGAGGAATTCTGGATCAACGCTGTGCCACGTTGAGTACCGGACAGAGACAACGCGTCATTTTGGCTCGGGGACTGATGCACGATCCTCCGGTGATGTTGCTGGATGAACCCACTCGCGGCTTGGATGTCGTTGGTAGCCAAACCGTCTTTGAGTTCATCGAACATCTTCGCGAAATGGGCAAGGCCGTTGTGCTTAGTACGCATAGACTGGATGAAGCCGAGCGGGTTTGTGATCGCTTTGGTCTGCTTCATCGAGGAAACTTAATCTACAACGGTACACTGGCTGAAGTTCGCAAGGCTACCGGACATGAACACTTGACTGAGATGTTCTTGAGCATGATGCGCGGGCAAGAGAATCAGGACACGGCTGGATCATGACCTTTCCGCGAATGACACTCGCCCGATTGCTACGTTTGTGCCTAAAGGAGCTTCGTGAATCGCTGCGCGATCGACGTACGATTGTAACTCTGCTGTTGATGCCTCTGATGGTTTATCCGCTGCTGAGTCTTGTACTGCACCGCATCATTCCGACAGAAACGCCGATCTATGTTGAGAGCACTGTGCGAATTGGGATTGGTAGCCAACTTCGCGATAGTGGGATCGAAACGGTTGTCTTATTGGGATACGGTCTGCTACAAAGTCCGGCGACGACTCCGATCTATATCGAATCTCCTCGAGAAGATCGCTCGGCAAATTCAAATAGCGATCGGACCATCACTTCGGCGCTACCAATTCCAGTTTTTGTGCCGCTTGGCGAGTCTGATCGTCAAGCGTTGCGACGCAACACGGTCGATCTAGTGATTTCGAGCCGTATGTCCTCGGACGTAGAAGATGTCAAGTTGCCGCCAACGCTGGAAGCCATGCTTTCTCAGATGGTTAAGGACAAAGGGCTGCCAGGTAGCCTTAACGTCGATATCGCTCAACTTGCGAAGACGCTTGGACGTTACGAGATCGCGTATCGCCACGGTGATCCACAAAGTGAGCGAGCTCTGATGCTGGTCGAACTAGCCTTCACGGCCGTCAATGCGATGACCGATGCTAAACAGAAGCGAGCCGAGTTGGATGTCCCCTACGCATTGTATGGAACGCCCGTTGCGATTCGGCACGGTCACATGGATTTGCTTGCTACGATGATTCCTCTAGTCTTGGTCTTGATGACCATGGCTGGAGCCGTTTATCCAGCGATCGATCTCACGGCTGGTGAACGCGAACGTGGCACTATGGAAGCTCTGGTGGTGTCACCAACATCCTCTGTTTGGATTCTGTTTTCGAAATACACGGCAGTCGTCACCGTTGCTTTGCTTACCGCATTGGCCAATCTGGGCGCGATGTCGTTAACGCTTTGGATTAGCGGCGTTGGCAACTTGATTTTTGGTGACGCAGTTCTGACAACAGCGACTATTGGTCAAGTACTGATCCTGTTGATTCTATTCACCATGTTTTTTGCGTCACTGCTTTTGGCCGTCACCAGCTTTGCCAAAAGCTTCAAAGAGGCGCAGGCCTATTTGATTCCACTAATGCTGCTGGCACTCACGCCTGGCGTTACCAGCTTGATGCCGGGTATTGAGTTCACGCCGATTCTTGCCACAGTGCCTTTGGTCAACATCGTGCTCCTGGCTAAAGAAGTCTTGCAGGGTGATGCCAGTTGGAGCACCGCAGCGGTTACTCTCGTTTGCAACTGCATCTATGCTATGGCCTCGCTTTCAGTGGCGTCTCGACTGTTTGGTGCCAGCGCAGCCGTTCAAGGCAGTCAGGGAAGCTGGCGAGATTGGTTCACACGAGCTCAACGGGCTAAGGAAGTGGCAGGCATCGATCAAATGGCGATGATGTTGGCCTGTGTTTTCCCGATTCACTTTGTCAGCACGAGCATCCTTTCTCGAAGTATTGGGTCGATGCCGATTCAAAAGTACCTGTGGTTGGCGACGGCAATTACATGGATGGCTACGGCCGTGTTGCCACTGGCTATCACATGGTATCAACGAATCACCTGGACAACCGCGTTTCGTCTAGGGTCGGTCTCTTGGCGGAATGTCTGGTTGGGGTTTGTGAGTGTCTTGCTCTTGGCTATGGGGACCTGGGTTGTGTCGCATGGCCTGGCCTCAATGACTCTCAATGCGGGGCTTGGTTATATCTCGCAAGAGCGCATGCTGGCTTCCTCGTTGTTCGAGGCGAATTTTCGTCAGATACCGGTGTGGGTAAATGTGTTCTGCAACGTGATCACACCAGCGGTTTGCATGGAACTGCTGTTTCGCGGCTTTACATTAACTGCGTTGCGAAAGGTGGCTGCGCCCTCAGCCATCATCGTCTCTGCTTTACTTTTCAGTCTGTTCGATATCTTGGCTAGCCAGATTGTATCTCTGGACAGATTCGTACCAACTCTGGCTGTTGGGCTGATTCTTGGCTGGATTGCAATTCGAACGCAAAGTCTGTTGCCCGGTATTGTCGTTCGGCTGTTACTCTTAGGTGTCCCGCTGAGTCTAGATTACTTTGGAAGTTCACTTCCGGCTTGGCAGTTTGTGAGCAATCCCAAGAATCCACTGCCAACCAGTTGGGCGCTGATTGGCGTGATGGCTTTGCTTGCGGGGGTCGCTTTGTTGATCTACTCGACCAACCGTCCCGCCAAACTGGATCTTCAGCCTGATCGATCGAAAAGAAGTAATGCAAGCGGCGAGACTCGGCAACCAGCTTAAGCGTTCAGTTTAACATCAGCGCTGTCGGCGATATTGACCCACACGTGAACGTGCGGAGCGCCTCGGAAGTGCCACACAAAACTTGGTCCTTCCAATCGCCAGTTGTCCCAGACTTTGTCGTTGCCCAGATCATTGTCGGTGTAAAACGATAAATGACAAGCATCGAGACCACCTTGCGCCTTCAAGCATTCCAGCGCTTCGGCGCGATCTGAAACTCGGAATGGTTCGATCAATGACCCAAGCGATTTTTGCAGTTGCTCTTTTTGATCGGCTGATAGCTCGGTCACTGGCAATCCTGTGAATCCACCAGCCTTGCCTCGGAACGCCACAGACTGCTCAGCAGGAGTCTTGGCAACTTCGGCCAGTCGTCGCTGTTTACCATCAAGCATCTGATAGACTTGATTCACATTGAGGGCTTGTTGCCAGAAGACGTTACCTGGGTGATCCTTCTGTTCATCGAAGGCGCCGGGATCATGCCCGTAGAATATCGGTCCGCCAAAGGCAACGTGATCCTCGGAGTTGCCATCGCAGCGTAGCGTCATATGCCGCCCCGTAATCACAAACTCGAACTTGCCATCGCCAGGCTTTCCAAAGATCCCGATCGACTGTTCGCGGCCAAAACCGCCGCAATCGTCCTCCATCTGCTTGTCGAATCGCTCTAGCCATTCGGGGCTTACGATGTTTTCGAAGATCGTGCGGATCATCTTTTGTTGATCCTTGGTGTAGTAGTCACCATGAACCGACGCTCCATTGATATTCCAGTTATTCGCGACTCGCGTTCTCAACAAGCCTCGCTTGGGGTCATTGTAGTTCCAGTCATAACAGACATCCTTTCGCTGCGATTCGGTAAGCGTTTCGTAGAGCTGCTTAACCAGCGACTCAGCGGTTGGCTTTTCCGATTGAGTTTGAGCCGCCGATAGGCCTGTAAGTCCGGCTGCGGCTACAGCTAGTCCAGTTGTACTTTTGATAAAATCTCGTCGACCAAGATCCAGCACGCGAACATTTTTGGGTGGGAGTGTCATGAAAAGGCTCCTTGGCTTGTGGTGGGAAGAAATGAAGGCGGGCGACCGTCAGTATAGCATTTCTCGGCCTCAATCCCTCGCTTTACTTCTCAAAAAAGTTTTGTAGGGTGGGGTGAGGAACGAAACCCACAATGGCTGCTACTCACTACTCACTACTCACTACTCACTACCGCAGGTCGGCAATCGCCCCAAGAAGGCAGCATGACAAAACACAACATTGGGTGGGATTGGTACAGCAACGGCAAGCGTGCCTACTATGCACTTGCCAAAGAGGTCAAAGGTTCGGACGGCAAGACATTTGAACCGTTGAGCTTTCATTGGGCTCGTGATAAGAACGCTGTGTATTGTTTCGATAGTAAGCTGCGTGGAGCTGATCGGGACTCTTTCGAAGTACTGAACGATGTGTTTGCCAAGGACGCTAACCGCGTTTACTATCTCGGCGGAACCATCAAGGATGCAGACCCTGACACGTTCACGGTTTTTCTGGAGCACCCTGCCGATGCGGGGACATCGTTTGCTAAAGACAAGAACCATGTCTACTTCCAAATCTTGACAATTGGCAAACCAAAGATCGTTCGTGACGCAGATCCGCAGACTTTTCAATCTGTGGGGCGAGGCTACGGCGTTGACTCAAAAGCTGTTTACAGTGGAAGTTACCGGATGAAAGAAGCGCAGGTGGATCATTGGCGGATGTTGTGCAGCGAAGTCTACTCTTGTGACAACAAAACCGTATTCTGCAATGGCTGCAGGATGGACAACGTTCATCCTGAAACCATTCAAGTGCTGCCCGATGGTTCGTTCGCTCGCGATAAAGATCAGTACTTCAATATCGAGAGGACCATTTCAGCGCAGGAGTACGTGGCCCAATTACGTCAACAGTTCATTTTCACAGGGGCAATTGTCCGTACTTCTGTAGTTGACGGTAACAAAGAAGAAGTGCCTGGATGCACGAGCATCGAACGGATGTCGAATCACGGCGTGAAGCTGCAGTTGCGATGCGATAAGGTACTCTTCAATCCTGGTATCAAAGTCGACGAGACACCGGTGGCTGGTGAAGAGTTCTCGTTTTGTCAGTTTCTAACACCCTCCATGTTTCCCGAGAGGATTGGGCAACCATGGATTTGGTTCTTCCATCCACTAACAATTCGGACTGGGACGACACTAGCACCCAAACTCGGCTGGAGATACTTCTGTCCTATCGAGAAGCTGGATGAGATCAAGTCGATCCTGGAGGAATTGTTGTAGTAGACGATCTATGCCAAAATTGTGGGACGTGAGTGAAAGAAA
>CAYWNG010000177.1:0-10694 GCA_964458685.1 uncultured Pirellulaceae bacterium | reverse complement strand
CACGGCGCGCGGCATCGATTACAAGCTCAACCACCTGGCCGGGCGCACCACGCAGCGACGATCAGCGCACGGCCTTGCTGAATCAGGTTGATGGAGTCCTCAGCCGCTTGACCGAGATCGCCAACGCAAAATTCGGTGACCAGTACATTTTCGCTGGTAGCGATGTGAGAACTGATCCTGTGACGCTGAATAACAACACCGTTGTCTTTTCAGCGAACAACGAAAAGCTGAACACAATCTCCGACTACAACGCGGTAGTCACTACTAACGTTACAGCGCAAGAGGTGTTCGGAGTACGCTCGAACGAGCTCGTTGGAACTGCAGATCTGAATCCCAGTGTCGACGAAGATACGCCGCTTTCAATCTTGAATCTGGGCAACGGTATTCGCAAAGGCGCTATACGACTGAGCAGTGGTACAGAGGCCGTCGAGCTTGATCTTTCTAATGCACATAATCTTGGTGAAGTCGTAGATAAGATCTCGAATGTTAGTCTCGGAGGAAGGCAGTTAGTGGCAAGCCTATCCGCCACGGGTATCGACATCGATTATGTCGACGGCGGAGGTGGTCTACTTCGAGTTGATGACGTAGGCTCGGGGGCGACGGCAACAGACCTGGGAATCAATAACACAGATAGTGGAAGTTTGTCGCCGTCGATCGGAACAGACTTAAATCCTATTTTGACTGCAACGACGAAGGTGTCGCAGTTGTTCGGTGGAACTGGACTTCCTACCGGCCTATCGATGAGAATCACTCAGGGCGATAAGAACTATATCGTCAACACTAATTCACTGGATACTGTTGAAGATCTTCTGAATCGCATCGAGCGAACGGGAGCCAACGTTGATGCATCGATCGATCCAACCGGGCGTTTCCTACAGGTTCAGAGTTACGAAAGCGGTTCAAAACTCTCGATTGGTGAAAACGGGGACACACTAGCAACGTTGTTGGGCTTGCGTTCGATGACCGTAGATACGCCGCTTTCGCAATTGAATGGTGGCGATGGAGTTTCGCTGAATGCAAATGGCGACGACTTAGTCATCACACGCAACGACGGAACTACCTTTCGAGTGAGCTTATCAGGCTCCCAAACCGTTGGGGATGTGATTGAGCGGATCAATAACAACGTAGGCAACTTCACTGCGGCGACGCGAGTCGAAGCTAGCCTTGCGACTATGGGAAACGGAATTGTTTTGACCTCTCCACCTGGCGCGCAGGCCATCTCTGTGACCAATGCGGGTGGTAGCCAAGCCGCAACTGGGCTTGGCTGGACCGACAAGAACAATCTTGCGAAGCAGAGTACTGTCTCAGGCACGGGTGATTTCGTCATTGGTGGCCGAGATGTGAGTGGCGTCGAAGTGGATGGGGTCTTCAATTCACTTCTCAAGCTTCGCAGCGCTATCGCCAGCGAAGAATATGCATCAATGGAATCGATCTGGAGTTCTATGGACCTGGATCTCGAAAGGCTTTCGATCGCTCGAGGCTTTGTCGGAACTCGACAACAAGACATCGCTAGTAGATTAGAAAAATCTCAGGATGAGGTTGTGCAGCTCAAAACGATTGAATCGGACAACGCCGACACGGACTTGGCAGGCGTTATTTCCGAGTTATCGCAACGACAAGCTGCACTGACTGCTTCGCTTCAATTGTTAGGGCAAACGGCACGAAACTCGCTGTTTGACTATCTCTAAACGCTTGACTTGCTCTAGAAGCGTGTAGACAGAGTTCGATAGATGGATGGGCTACTCAAGCGGAGTGGACGCATTAGCCATGTACAATGCGCGATTCTCTTGTCGTTGATCATCAAGCAGCCTAACTTCTTGAACCACGGGCGTCACTGCGATATTCTGCTTTTGGGCAAGCTGAATCTGTTCAGCGCTAAATCGCCCCGACTCCACTATGATGATTCGAAAGTTGCTTCCTAACATGAACTGTTCGGATATCTTCGTGTTGGACAATGCGACAAGGTCAAGTTGCTTGGTCTGTAATTTGCGAAGTCCTTCGTCGGTAACTTGAGTATCGCTTATGGCCAACCGCTTTAGCGAAGGGGAGATTGGCAACGCGCTAAGTACTTGGTCGTCGGCTTGAGAGTGGCTAAGGTCAATAGCCTCCAGCGTATCCAGCTTCCAATCCTTCAAGCAAGCTCCAGTGAACGGTCCGCTAAGCTTGAGTTGATAGGCGACACGGATTCCAGATTTCACCAATCCTGCATCCGTAATCTTTCCAGGACCAAGTTCTAGGGTGTTTATGGCAACATCCTTAAGACTTGCCATCCCTTCGTCGGTTATCGACGTGTTTTCGATGTGAAGCCGATCGATGAACTTTATCTTGCCAGCTAGTGCGGCACAAACGGCGTCGTCGATATCTGAGCCGCTTAGCAGGAGCACTTCGGGAATCTTGTTCAATGCATCGACCCATTGCGAACCCAAATTGTTGCGTCCCAAACCCAAACCGCGATATTGCGAGAGCTTCGGTAGGCTGGCTTGCGTGATTGGGTTTCCTTGAAGATTGATCACCATTCGTGGATTGCCTTCGAAGCTGGCAATGTCGGCATCGGTGAATCCGTTATCGCACAGGCTTAGCTGCAAGGTCCTCACCGACTTGGCAAATCGATTCACTCCTGCCATGGTGATTTTCGTATTGCTAAAGTCGACGTAACGCAACCGACCATGCACTTGACTGATTCGATCTAGAGTTGCATCGGTGATAGCAGTACCGCTAAGATCAATGTCGCGAATCGCTTGAAGCCCCGAGACCAACTCGACGCCGATATCCGTTGATTTAGAGCCTTCTAAGTTCAGGTAGTCGAGAAACAGACAGTCGGCAATGCTCTTGAGCTCAGCGTCTCCCATTTCCGGTCCGAAGATGCACGCCGAAGCAGTGCGATGTGTAGTACCATCAATCGAGCCGCCTTTGGCTAGGAAATCTGCTTTCAATTCGCTAAACCGTTGAACCGCTTCTTTAGCTCGTCGCTGCGATCTCTGCGCGACGACGCTGACGTAAACGGCGACACCTAAAAGAACCAGCGTTGTAATGCGAGGCAACCACAGGGCATTTCCATGTGTGCTTGCACTCTTGATCGCCTTCTGCTCAGCATTGTCTTTAGGCGGTGCAATTGATTCGGGCGATGCTTGTGAAGGCTCCGCTGAGATCCGTTCTAGGTGCAAGCCTCTTCCGTAAAGGCCGTGTAGTTGAAAGCCGCTGGTTCGCACGCAAATCAAACCGAGCAACACAACGAAGTACGAGACTGCAAAGCCGATGGCAAACTGAGGCAACGAATCGACTTCTCGATAAAGAAAATAAACCACGACAATGCCCAGTCCAACTACGGCGATTGAATGGAGAAGTCCTTTGACAAGTCGCTCGCTGAGTCGTTTGTTGCGATCGAGAATTAGAAAAGCCAGCGGCGCGGTCACCAATAGGCACAGAGCACCCCAACCCGCAAAGGAAAGTTCGTCCGCGATCAATCGACTGGAATCGTAGATGTTGTCAAACCGACCAGCCATCGTCGAACGTGCTTCAGAGAGCTTTGTTGGCGCTACTAGCAGCACGACGACACATCCAATGATGGAAGTCACCAGGAAGATATCTTCCAGCCGCAAAGGGGACTTCGACGCGCTTGAGTGGCTAATTCTCCAATGACGAAAGTTACGCAGCGCTAACAGAGGTAGGCTCGCAACAAGTAGTGTGGCTGGAACGTGACAAGCTCGCCAAAACCAAGGTAATTGCCGAAAGGCCCCCAAGCGATAATCGGTCACATGCCAAATCACCATCACGCCGGCAAGCGCAACTAGCAAACCGATCAGATAGCCAACCAACCAATGTCGGCCGAATAAGCCTCCGATCAGCCCCACCAAAACAAGTTCGCCCAACACCATTCCTGAAAAGACGAACTGCAAGTAGGGCGACTCGATTACATTTAAGATCAGGTAGAAAACGGGATTCATCATCATGGCCAGCGCGAAGAAGGTCGCGATGGGCCAGTACCTCAACAACGACCGCAGACTGGTTGGCGTTCCTGGTTGCGCAATTTCAATGGAACTCATTTGGTACCGCTGGCTGACTTGAAGGAGAAGAGATGGAGAGCTGGGAGGAAAGCGAGGGCGATGATCCATTCGATCACGATCAGCAGTCTATCGCATTTGAGCCGCAAAATCGACTAGCTAATCGGAAATCAATTTCTGTCTGGATCGGTCGGGCGAGAAACGAGATCGTTTGCAGCGAGTCCAACGGTTGAAGCAACGGTCGAAAGGAGCTCTCTGCTAGAAAACGTAGCAGCTTTGCACTACTCTGAGGGATAGAGACCTAATGTCCATTCGCACGGAGATCGCTTCACGCCGCCTTTATGACCTACCGTAACCCAACAACACGCTCCGACGTGAACCTCTTACCCGCCTTCTTCTTCACCGTTGGTAGTATCGCGACCATCGCGTTGTGTCAGTTTCATCCGTTCACACACATGTATGTTCTGCCTGGAGTTGTAATTGCGATGACTTGCATGGCTGGTATCGTGGCGGGATTGGTTGGGCGGAACTGGCTGGTGGGAATGGCGTTCAGTCTTGGAATGTCGAGTGTCGCTGCGAACCTGTACTTCTTATCTGTCGCTTTGCAGGAGCCTATCGGCAGTTCCAAAAAACTTTTACGCCTTTCACTTAATGCAGTTGATTCCGGTCGTCGTTTTGGTTACTTCAACACCTGCTTTGCTGATGCGATATCTTCGATCTTGGCGACTCGTTGTTGATAGCTCGCCTCGAAGTCGAAGGTCCATTGAAGATCTGCTCGTCTTGATGACCTTTGTAGCGTTGATGATCGCCGCGGCAATCAATGCCAGTTCTAACGATGATTTTTTGAGCAGCCTAATCTCACTGGGTGGCATCGGTGCATTTACAGTCGCCATCTTTCTACCACTAGTTCGGAACTCGTTGACCGATTCTAGAATAGCTACGAACCTTAACCATTCTGATTTGGGCTACTTTCTGATCGGGGGTGTTCCCCTAATTTTGCTGGCTTCCATTTCGGAGGGCGTTGGCGCTCTAATTTTTGGAATTCCCTATTGCGCCTTCGCCATTAGCCTAAAGGCGGGTATACATTGCCTGGATCTCACCGGCCTGAAGTTTAGGAATCAGCAAATGGATTCTGAAGCGAAGGACTACGCGATCCCAGAAAGCTCGGATTCTTCCAAGTCAACCGCCCACGCACTTGAGCCTTTGAGCAATGATTCATCAAGCGATACTAGTTTCAGCAATAGCAGCTCTGAGTCACCTACGTCGATTCGCGATGTGTCGATTATTCATGGACGCTGGGCATTGGGAAGTATTGCCGTAGTTGTTATCGCTCTTTCGTTTCTAAAAATGCTTTTCGGGGAGAAGTAGCCTTCGGACTCGCACGCCCCAAGAATTCCCCCATGAACAACACTCAAGCATCAGAAGCAACTGAACAGCCCAAATTCAGTCCATATCCGTTGATTCTGTATGCTTGTGTAAGTTCGTTTGTCTCATGGATTTGCTTTCAAGACTTTACGGGGATCATCTTAGTACTTCCAGGCTATTTCTGCGCGCAAGTAACTTTATTGGGAATCATCGCAGGAATGGTTGGGCGTCATTGGCTACATGGAATGGCACTGAGCCTGGGGCTGCAAACCGTGATCTGTACATTGGCCTTTGCATTGGATACCGTCAATAAAAACGACGACCAGATATACGGCATAACAAGCAGATATCACTCAAGCTCAATCATCTTGCAATACTCTGTCCTGACGGTTGTCCTACCTGCGATTCCGTCACTGCTAATGCGCAAGCTGCAGTCCTGGCGGCTTGTCTCAAATCCCACGCCTCACAAATCAAGTAGCATTCAAGAACTCATGGTCGCAACGACTTTTGTTGCAATGATCACAGCTTCGACAATTCAGTCGTATATCCCAGCGATTGACTATTCGATTGTGTTTGGAGCGATAGGTGCTTGCACGGTGGCATTCTTTTTGCCGGTCGTTCGCATGTCGCTAGACGGAACGTCTGTGAGTGGCGCTGGCTCGTCTCAAGACGGATCTGACTTTAGTCCACGTCCCAAAGCCGAAGTTGTCGCCTATTGTTTATTTTTGGGAATTGCTGGAATGTTATTGCTTATCCCCATCAATCCGCTTGCAGCGCTTTGGATTGGATCTCAATACGCGATTTTCACCGGTTGTCTTTGGATTGGTATCTGGTGTCTAGGCGCATCAGGACTACGATTCAGACATCAGCAAATGGACGACGAGGCTCACAGGCGGAGCCGTGAGAATTCTACTGAGAGTGAACGTTGTGCAACTGGATCGCCGGATCTTGCCCAGAGTCCATTCAGCGATGACACTTGCAACAACCCTCAATCCCTTCGCACTTCGCCTGAGATTCTTGGACGTTGGTCGCTAGTGATGATCGCCATGCTTATCACTGGCTTTACGCTTTTCAAGATATGGGCAACGCAACGATAGAGGAGCGTTCATTCTGCAGCCCGCGATCAGCAGGAGTACTGTCGAAACCCGCTAACGGCCGGGTAGTCGTTGAACGATTTGATGCGGTGCATAGGTGACTTGTAGAACACAGTCGCCTGCGGCTTGCCCCCTAACTAACGCCCTCTAACGCCACTAACGACGAATCGAAAGCGAAGCAGGAGCGTTAACGCCATCGCTGACGAGGCTCTGATTGCTAATGTCCGTGGTTGCTTGTGGCAAATGCATGGAGTTGCCAGTTGCATAAGGTGCAAGAGTATTCTCAGCACAGTGAGGTGTTGGAATAGGGTTTGTACCGGGACGATTGAGCGTTTGATAGGCTTCGTAACGGCCCACAGCATGGCCAGCGATGACTCCTCCGTAGTAAAGCGGGGCACTCACAGTCGGGAACACCGATCCCGCCGCACTACCAACGTAGGTTCCATAAGCTGGATAGAGGATCTTTCTTGCGTCAGCCTGCTCGCTTGGCGTACCATTGGTTTCCAAGTAGGCCAAGGCGTCGTTGGTTGCTAGTGACTCGTGATAGAGCGGCACGATCGGTATCACGTAAGCCGCTGCGTAAGTTCCCTTCCACTTTCTCCGCGCGAAGTCTTTAGCGTGACCGCCTTCGTGGAGCGCGATGGCTGGAACGTCGGAATAAATGTGGATCGTGTCAGTGTACGGGTTGTAGTGATCGCCTCCGAAGATTCGACCAGGGATCAGCGTCTCTCCTAGCACGGTGACGGCACCAAAGGTGTATCGCCAGCCTGCACCCACAGAATCGTTGCGAACCAGTCGCCGCCAATCGTCCATCGGATGGTACTGGTTCAAGCGCACGCGCACGGTCGAAAGGCCGTTTTGATCCAGATACTGTGTGACAGCTTGTTCAGTCGATTCGCTGATCTTGTGATTATCGACTCGATGATTCCAAAGCAGAATCTTGCTCGGAATACCGAACACCCAACCTATCCCGTCGATCACCGGTCGCCGCTTGCCGCGCTGGATTTGCGGTTGGTCGTCGATCAATCGCTCGGAATGGTAGACGGTATGACACGGAATTGACTTAGGCCGCAATGGGCAAAGTCTCGCGCAGCCCGAAGAGGCCAAGATAACGCAAACAGACAAGCAGACGACTCGCTGCAAGGATGTAGCAAGATTCAGTCGGTCGTCTTGTTTTGCGGGCTGAAACGACATTTGATTATTGTTGTTGAGTTGAACTCAGAGGCGTAAGGGCTAAGCCGCAGCGTCTTGTTCCATCATGCAGCGGTAGGCCACAAGGACTTCGTAGAGGTCATTCGGGACGTGCACAACATCCTCGGCAAAATCCTCTAGCCAGACTCGATCATTGCGAATTGCATCTAGCAGTAGCGGTACCATATCACTCAAGCTGACCGCAATAGTGCCGGACGAATAATGGGGTCGCATAAGATGGGCTCACTTTCTCAATCGAAAACGAGTACGAGTCGTGATGTGTTACTTCGAGGCCTCTTTTTTCGAAAGGCCTCACCCCCGTTGCTTTGGGACTATCGGATTACGCTGACTTTGCCGGTTAGGCGAAATGCGAAAAAAGTTCGTTTGTTAGTTTGGGTAGTTTGTCTCAAGTCGGGAAAGGTGCCGCGTAAGCCGAAGCCAAAGAGTTGTCCATCGCTAACGCTTCGGGTTGGGAAAGAACAGTCCCTCGCTAGCGCTTCTGGTTGGGATAGAGCCTAGGCGGCTTGTGCCGTAGCGCCCTGCGGATCTGAAGACTGGCCAAAACGCCAAACAAGACAGATCAACTCGGACAACGTGACCCAGATGGGCACAACGGTTATTTGTGGGAAACTCCTTGATTAATGCTGCGGTCAAAGCCCTTCTGTCGCTTGACAAGGAGTGGCTGGTTACTTAGATTCGCTCCCTCAGGAGAGTGTAAACTTTCACATTGCCCCTAAACCGGCCCTTGCTTTGCTAGCCATTCGGATCTTTTCAGGACTCGGCTAGCTATTTCGCACGGCCACGAAGAGGCGTTTTGTACTAACTCACCGGTACCAAGCAACCACGGATTGTTGCAATTGAATAGGTGAATGATGACGACCTGCTGACAGTTGCACCTGACAATCGTTGGCGGTTCAGTTTTTTGTTTAGAGCGTTACTCGCAATGATTGACCTAAGCGGTATTGCCCGCCAACTTCATCTGTCCGTAGACCAAATTCGAATCGCCGCAGATCTTCTCGAGCAGGGTTATGCTCCGACTTACATCCGACGTTACCGCGCGGATGAAACTGGGTCGTTGCCGAAGTCTGTATTGTGGCGACTGAAGCTTTACATCGAGCGTCAGAAGCGACTTCAAGCCGCTCGTGAACGCGTCGTGAAGCAAGTGCCGAAAGAGGTCGTGTTGGATGCGGAAGCCCAACGCGTTCTTGAAAGCTCACGGACCGTCGTGGCGATGGAGTCTGCGTTGCGATCCTTCCGAGCTCGCCGTGCCCTAGAGCAGTCGCAAGAGAAAGACAGTGCGACCGGACAACTGCTAGAAAAGATGTTGACCTACTCGGGTCCGGCGATCGACGATCTTGCAAGCTGGGCAGGCTCGCAAATCGGCGGCGACGCAGCGGCTGGTCAACAAGCTCTCGTTCAAGTCTCACGACTGCTGGGCTCGTTGATTCAATGCGATACAGGTCTTATCAGCAAACTGCGACACGCAATCCAACGCAAAGCGATTATTCGTGTTGAAGATCCACCTGCGGCTCCTGTAGCTCAGCCTCAAGCCGCTGCCGCAACTACCTCAGCCACTGAAGCAAAGTTGGAAGCGAAGTCCGACGTAGCTGCCGTAGTAGGCGATGCGACTGAATCAAACTCCGCAGGAGAAGCATCGCACACGGCTGAAGGTTCGATCGAAGCTAATGTCGATGCAACCGCTGGCGTGTCGACTGAGGCTCCATTCGATTCCGCTGAGCCATCCGATTCCGCCGAGCACGCAGAAGCTGCTCTGGATGCGGAATCTTCCGAGCACGAAGCGCATGATGATTTCCATGATGGAGATCATGCTGATTCAGGTGACGACGCGCATGAAGGCGACGACTCTGACGATGCTCCAGCAGCCAACGAAGGAAAGTCAAACAGCTCAAAGAAGTCAAACGCTAAGATGACTCCGCGCCAACGTCGACGACGTTGGTTGATTTCAATGCTGGCTCCTCTGCGATCGATCAAGAAGCCAGTCAACAAGCTCACCGCATTCCAGCACTTGATGCTTGGACGTGGTGTGCGATCACAGTTGATTTCGACTCCGCTCGATTACGACCGCAACCACCTCATCGAAATCGCTCGCGATTCATTTACGGACGCTAAGCATCCGCTGGCAAGTTGGTTCAATGAGTCGGCAGGCAAGGCACTGGATGGTGGTTTCCGACACAAGCTGGAAGCCGAAGCACTCGCCGAACTCGAAGAAGAAGCCTCCGAGCATCTGCTCGAACATGCCACGGACGAATTGCGACTGCAGTTGATGCGACGACCTGTTCGCGGTCACACCATCTGCTTGGTTGACACCGTTGGGCCCAAGTCTGTTTCAGTCGTTGTGGTTGACCCAAGTGGAAACATCCTCGCCAGCGACGAATTGCCTTGCTCGGTTCAACCCGAAGTTGTCAATCAAAACGTAGTTGTGCTTGGTCAACTGATCCACAAGCATCGCGTGACACTCGTAGCTTTGACAAACGGACCTGTTCGACGCTTCATGGTCGCCACGCTTCGCGAGCTGATGATTCAGAGCAAGGACAGCGGTTTGCGCTGGACAATGGCTGATCGAAGCGGCGCTGAAGCATACGCTGGCGGTCGAGTCGGTCTGCGGGAATTGGCGACCTACAATCGTCGTGAACGAGCGGCAATTTGGGCCGCACGATGCCTTCAAAACCCACTTGTAGAACTGCTCAAGATCGACATCTCGCGGATGCGATTGGGTAGCTACCAACGAGAACTGCCACAAGAAACTCTGAAGCGTTTAGTGATCGATACGATCGTCGATTGCGTTTGCTCGCGCGGTATCGACACTCATCATGCTTCCGAAGCTGAACTGCAGTATGTTCCAGGCGTTGCCATGGAACAAGCAAAACAGATCGTTCAATTGGCTGCATCGGGCAACTTGACCAGTCGTGCTCAATTGAAAGAGGCGATTACAGGTTGGCCAGAAGCCGGATTGCGACAAGCCATTGGTTGGCTGCGAGTCTTCGACAGCAGTGCGACTCCTCTGGACGCGACGCTGATTCAC
>CAYWNG010000176.1:3209-10719 GCA_964458685.1 uncultured Pirellulaceae bacterium | reverse complement strand
AGGCACCAAAGATGAATCCATCAAAGTCGAATAAACTGCGTCGGCACATCTGTTTCGAAGCTGCGCGAGCCATGTACCATCGGCAAGAGTCCGAGTACTACCGCGCCAAACAAAAGGCGGCTAAACGCATTTGCAAAGGGTGGGTCAAGCCTTCGGACTTGCCCAGCAATGCGGAAATTCGCGACGAGATCCAAGCGTTAGCCCGGCTGCACGAAGGTGACCGGCGGCTCGATAATCTCAAGCAAATGCGGCTAGTCGCACTGCGCATCATGCGGTTGCTTGAACGGTTTAAGCCCAAATTGATCGGCAGCACGCTGACCGGCCACGTTCGACAAGGCTCCGATATTGATATCCACGTTTTTTCCGATAGCGTCGAATCGATCGGGATGACACTCGACCAGCAGATGCTGTTCTATGACGTCGAGCGTAAGGAGGTTCGTAAGAATGGTGAAGCTCGGATTTTCACGCACATACATCTCAAGGATCAGTATCCGGTCGAGCTAACCATCTATCCTGCCAAGATGGTCTCGCACACTTTTACAAGTTCGATCACCGGCAAGGCGATCGAGCGAGTGTCGATCGCTGAACTCGAGCAATTACTGGCCTCCGAATATCCCGAATTGGAGCTGGATCAGACTCTAGATCAGATGGACGAGATGCCTGATCGTTTTCAGCTTTACACGGCTCTGCTCTTGCCATTAGAAAATGTCAAGCAACATCCCAAGTATCATCCCGAGGGCGATGTGCTGTACCATTCGTTGCAAGTCTTTGATTTAGCCGTAGATCAACTGCCTTACGACGAAGAGTTTCTTCTGGCAGCTTTGTTGCACGACATTGGCAAAGGCATTGATGCTCAAGATCATGTGACCGCAGGCTTGGAAGCCTTAGATGGTTTCATTAGCCAACGAACAGCATGGTTGATCGAGCACCACATGGAAGTACATCGTATCTACGATGGTTCGATCGGCTCGCGTGCTCATCGGCGCTTGCGCGAAAACCCAAGCTACGAGGAGCTTTTACTTCTAGGCCAGTGCGACCGAGAAGGACGTGTCGCTGGAGTTCAAACTCGCGAACTGGACGAGGCGATTGAGTTGATACGTGAATTGTCGTACATGTGCGAGTAGTTTTTCCACTCCTGTTCTTCCTCTTACTCTTACTCTTCCTCGTGCTCGTGCTCGTGCTCGATTTGTGCTTGCCTTGATTTTTGACAATTTCTCGCATCATCAAAAACAAGTTACTAAAACTCGTCTGGACTCAAGCAGGATTGATCCACGACGTCGATGATACGCGAGATGCCACCTACGGAGTGTACTACACTCAACGAAATCCGATCAGCGCCGATTCACTCGCATAAAAAAAGCCAGCAGATATAGGGACCTCCCGAAGGTGTCCACACGGCGTGGAGCCGAATTTTGTCTGCTGGCTTACTATTAGTATTGTACTAACGATTCCAAGATTCAAGTTCAAAATAAGTCTAATCGAAGAAACTCGCTACGAAGGTCGTAGGCCTGTTTTCAAGTTAGTTTCGCCAAGAAAATCCAGCGGAATTCTCTAACGACTGACCAAGGTCCATTTCTTTTCCTACGCCAAGATCTTTGTTGCAACTTGCCCTGCAACATCGGTCAAGCGAAAATCGCGACCAGCGTAAGCGTACGTCAATCGCTGGTGATCCATGCCCAAAAGGTGCAACAGAGTTGCGTGAAGATCGTTGACGTGCATTTTATCTTCAGCAGCATAATAGCCGTACTCGTCGGTGGCTCCGTAGGCCATGCCGCCTTTCACGCCACCTCCAGCCATCCACATTGTAAAGCCATGAGGATTATGATCGCGTCCATTGTTGCCTTGCGCAGTCGGAGTTCTGCCGAACTCGCCGCCCCAAAGAACCAACGTGTCGTTAAGCAATCCGCGATCCTTCAAATCTTGCAACAGGCCCGCGATAGGCTTGTCGACTTCGGCTGCGTTTTTGGTGTGCCCTTGGTAAAGATCCGAGTGTTGATCCCACTGAACCTCGCTGTCGGAGTGTGTCACCTGAACGAATCGTACACCGCGTTCGATAAATCGCCGAGCCATCAAACACTGACGACCAAAATTAGCAGTCACCGGATCGTCGATGCCGTATTGCTGATGAGTGCTCGCCGACTCCTGCGATGAGTCTTGAGCTTCCGGCATCGAGGCTTGCATGCGAAAGGCCAGTTCGTACGAATCTAGACGACCCAACAACGCGGCTTGCTCGACGGAGCTCAACTGCGAGTCCATCTGTTCGTGATTCAATCCCGTGATCAAATCGACTTGGCGGCGCTGTTGTTGAATGTCTAGATATTGATTCCGTATATCGCGGACTTGCGCTTTGGTGGAGGGCTGACTGGCATTGCCAATCGGAGTACCTTGGCAGTGCGCGGGGAGAAATGCCGAGCCCCAGTTGTTGACTCCACCATGCGCCAAAGTCGGGCAGATCGTTACAAAGGCTGGCAAATTTTCATTCTCTGTACCCAATCCGTAAACAACCCATGAACCCATGCTGGGCCGAACAAATTGATCGCTACCGGTATGCAACTTTAACGCTGCACCGCCGTGAGCTGGGTTCGTACCATGCAGTGATCGAAGGATGCAAAGATCGTCAACATGTTTGGCTACATGCGGAAATAGGTCGCTGACCGGCAATCCGCTCTGGCCGTGTTGCCGAAAGCGCCAAGGTGATCGCAAGAGGTTGCCCTGAGCCGCGAAGGTGACGCGTGGCAGCGCAAACGGCAAGGGCTTGCCATGATCGCGATCCAACATGGGCTTCGGGTCAAACGTATCGACGTGCGATGGTCCACCCTTCATGAACAAGAAGATCACTCGCTTCGCGCGAGCGGTGAAGTGAGGCTGCTTCGAAGCAAGAGGAGACTGAGTCTGAACTGACGGACCGTCGTTGGCTTGAAGAGCATTGGTGCACATCAGCGCCGACAGCGCGACTTGCCCAAAGCCAACCGCTGAGGTCTGAAGAAGTCTTCGGCGAGTAAGCAAGCCGCTGATTGATGCTGCAATGTTTGATTCAGTCATGTTGGATTCAGCCATGATTTCACTTCACATTCAGAAAATCGTTACTTGCCATGGCGGCTTGGACAACCGTTGCCCAAACTTGTAACTCCACTTCAGAAGAAATCTGAGTTGCATCGAGTCGCCCGGATTCCATCGATTGAGCGACGAAATCAAGACACTTGCCCATCTCGCCTCGCGTTGGCGGCCTAGCCATCAGACGAAGAAAGAGTTCATTCAACCGCTGATCGGCTCGTTCAAATTTGGCGATTAAGATACTAGCCAACTCATTCGCTGAATCGATGACCAGCGAATTATTCATCAGCAACAACGATTGTGGTGCGACCGTAGTTTGACTTCGACGACCAGTGGGCATCGTGGGATCGGGAAAATCGAACTGCTCCAACAAGGTGTAAAGGTTATTTCGGATGATCGGCAGATAGGTCGTCCGGCGAAGGCTCTCGTATCGAGTGTGATCAATCGAAGTGTGGTCGAAGACGAATTGTCGATTGCGTAGCGGCACGGTCTTTCCGGCAAGCTGATTGTCCAGACGATCGCTGGCCGCAAGGATCGAATCGCGAAGCTGTTCGGCATCCAGGCGATGTACTGGGAACTTCCAAAGCAGTCGATTCTCTGGATCCGATTGTTCTGCCTTGGAGCTATCTGGATGCAGCGAAGCCATCTGATAGGTACTGGTGTTCAGGATAATGCGATGAAGTTCCTTAAGCGACCAACCCGATTGCATGAATCGACGAGCCAACCAGTCCAGCAATTCGATATTCGAAGGCGCGTCACCTTGGACACCGAAGTTCTCCGTACTATTGACTAAGGCATTTCCGAAGTGCCAACCCCAAACGCGATTGACGATCACACGAGCCGTCAACGGATTGTCGGTGCTTGTAAGCCAGTAAGCCAACTCCAAGCGTCCGCTGCTATGATCGGAGAAAATCGGATCGACGGTCGAGGTCAGCAAAACTGTCGGAAAGTTGCGTGGTATCAGTTGCCCGAGGTTCAGATGGCTGCCGCGAATGTGGATAGGCAACGAAGGAACAGCGTTCGCATCGCAGACTCCCATCGCTGTTGCTCGATCAATCGCACCGCTTTCGATCACACGGGCCTTTTCCATCAACTGGTAGTACTCGGCCAAAGTTGCTTCGTCGAGTGCATACTCTGGTTGTGGAGGAATGGACAAGAAAGCCGCTGGATCGGAGCGTTCCTTGCGAGCCTCTTCAAGTTCTGGATCGCCGAGCGTAGTCGTCTTGGGGTCAGCTTTTTTCGCTTCCTCTAAAGCAGCGTCGACGCGTGCGAAAAGTTGAACGTAGTGTGACTTCAATTCGTCAGGCTGATTAGCCAAGCGATGCCACGGTTGGTAGAAGCTCGCGTCCCTTTGGTTTTCGATATGAGTGCGACAATAGTGCAAGATGCGTGGATGTAGATCAAGCGGCTTGGCTACCTCAGCGACCTGGACCAAGCTTGCACCGACCGGAAGTTGTGAAGCAGCCGTAAGATAGTCCGCAGCTTTGGCTCGCGCGGCTTGGCGAATCTTCTCGTAGGCGTCCGATTTGTATTTCGCAGCGGCTTGCTTTGCCGCAGCGATCTCGGCTTCCACCGACTTTAGTACGTCGCTTGGATTGGGATCACTGAGCGAATGTTCGTACCAATACTTGATGGCTCCGAAGCGTTCATCGGCAAAGGTTCGTGTGCCTTTGAAGATAGCGGCCAAGGCGTAATAGTCGCGTTGAGTGATCGGATCGAATTTATGATCGTGGCAACGAGCGCAACCCAGCGATAGCCCGAGAAATGTTTTGCCTAAGGTGTCGATCTGTTCATCGATCGTATCCATCGTCAACTTTTCTACATCGGGCTCGGCCAAAACCTTGGCTCCCAACGCTAAGAAACCCGTGGCTGTCCGTGTTTCATCGCTGGCGTGTGGTAGTAGGTCTCCAGCGATCTGCTCTTGTACAAATAGATTGAAGGGCTTGTCGTTGTTCCATGCGTTGATGACATAGTCTCGGTAACGCCATGCATTTCCGTAAGCGATGTTTTCATCCAAGCCATTGGAATCAGCATAGCGAGCAACGTCTAACCAATGGCGTCCCCATCGCACACCGTATTGAGGCGACGCCAACAGTCGCTCGATCAAATCACGGTAAGCACTCGGCGATACATCGGCGACGAACTGTTCGACCTCTTCGACGGTTGGCGGAAGTCCCGTCAAATCCAATGTGACTCGACGGATCAGCGTACGTTTGTCTGCCGATGGTGCGGGAGCAATCTGCTTTGATTCCAAATTGCTAAGGATGAAATGGTCGATCGGTGATCGTGGCCAAGAGAGATCGTTGACCAATGGTATTTGGGGCGCAGAGACTGGTCGGAACGACCAAAACTGTTTGCCAGCCTCAAGACTCATTCCCATGGCAGGATGGGATTGCTTGGAGCTCGCCGTGGACTCGCGAGGGTCTGGCGCGTCCAGTTCTATCCACTGTCTTAGCCACTCAAGTTGCTGATTGTTGAGGCGGCCCTTCGGTGGCATTTGCAGATGTTCGTGCTGATAACTGACTGCTTTGAGGAGTAGGCTATCTTTATGATTTGCTCCGAGGAGAATTGCTCCGCCCGAATCACCGCCGCGCAACAGTTGCTGTCGAGACTCAACCGATAGACCGCCATTGAGCTCCTTGCCCGAATGACATTCGTAGCAGTGCTCAACCAAGATCGGCCGGATCTTAGCTTCAAAGAACTCGATATCTTTGGGCGAAAAGACTTTCGGAGAATCGACCGCAGGCTTGTCGACGTTGGACGGTTGAGCGATTGAATTGGTCTGGGAGAGAAGCGTGATTGCGGCGAAGCATAGCCAACTTGCAAGCACAGCACTTGGACATCGTCCAGTTGGTTGCGTTTGAGAGGTTGATTGCGATAGTTTTAGAAAGCCATGCATGATTAATGGTGGGATTGGGTCATGGCGAAGTTTGGGAGGGGCGAGCAGGCGGGACTGCCATTATACCTCAAATGTCGTATCCCAGTGCGAGAAAACGACTGACTTGCACTGTCAAACCTGAGATCCCGAAACGCGTTGTGCCCTGTTTGAATTTGCCGCCGTGGCGTGGTACAACGATAGCCGCTTAGCTTTTCTATCCTTCCCAATCACTCGCCATTTGCTTCAATCTATTCGTTCAATGCGGCTAGATTCGAAGCTGAATAGCCACTCCCACCGACAGTTCCATCCTCAGTCTAGGTTACCATCATGTTGCCACGTAGAAAATTCTTGGCCGCATCCGCGGCAATTTCATCGCTTAGTCCCTTAGCCGCACATCAAGATGGAGCTGCTGAGAAAACGCGGCCGATCCGGATCGGTGTGATGGGGCTCAGTCGCGGTATGGATCTGGCCAAGGACTTTGCCAAAATCGACAACGTGGAAGTTGCCTATCTGTGCGATGTCGATGATGCTCGACTCACAAGTGCCGCCAAGCAGTTCAGTGATCGCTTCAATGCAACACCTAAGACAGTCAAAGACTTTCGCAACATCTTGGACGACAAGTCGGTAGACGCTTTGATTTGTGCCGCGCCGAATCATTGGCATGGGCCAGCGACAATCATGGCGTGCAAGGCTGGCAAACATGTTTATGTCGAAAAGCCGTGCAGTCACAATCCTCAGGAAGGCGAGTGGATGATCGCAGCGGCAGAAAAGTACAAGCGTTGCGTTCAGATGGGCACTCAGCGTCGTAGCGCGCCTGGCACGCGAGCTGCAATAGAAAAACTTCATCAAGGTGCGATAGGCAACATCTTTCTAAGTCGCTGTTACTACACTGGCCTTCGTGGTACTATTGGCAAAGGCGAAGAGGCTCAGCCGCCAGCCAATTTTGATTACGACCTCTGGCAAGGCCCCGCTCCACGCAAGCCTTTCCGAAGCAACTATGTTCCCTACAACTGGCATTGGTTTTGGCATTGGGGCGGTGGGGAACTTGCCAACAATGGCGTCCACGGACTGGATCTTTGCAGATGGGGATTGCAAGTCGATTACCCGACGCGCACGGTTAGTGCGGGAGGCCGCTACTGGTTCGACGATGATCAACAGACTCCCGATACGCAAACGGCGAGCTTCGAATTTGCCGATGGGCGACAGATCGTCTGGTCTGCCACCTCATGCAACAAGCATCGCGTGGACTATTTCTGTTCGTTCTATGGCGACGGTGGGACGCTGGAGCTAGAGGGCGATGGCAAGTTCCGCATTTTCGACAAGCAAGACAAGATGATCGAAGAAGGTCGCGAAGCTTCGATTGGTCAGTTGGAGCACTTGCAGAACTTCATCGAGTGCGTGAGAGACGACAAGCCTTCGGGGCTAAACCAGCCCATTTTGGAAGCTCACAAGAGTACGCTGCTATGTCACCTTGGAAACATCGCTCAACGCACTGGAAAAACCGTGCTTACTGACGCGAAGAACGGTCATGTGCTGAACGATGTCGATCAACAAAACATGTGGGCTCGACAATACGAC
>CAYWNG010000176.1:0-3109 GCA_964458685.1 uncultured Pirellulaceae bacterium | reverse complement strand
CTTCAATAACTGCTCGTATCAGACGATTAATTGTGCGATTTTTTGTGAGCGATCAGTGTTTGTTGCCGTTGTTTGACTGCGTCGAGCAGAATGGAGCTGGTGTTTTGATCGGGACGCAAGATCTGAAGGGATTCGTTCAGAAGTTCGCTTGCTTGCGAATACTCGCCGCGACGCAAGTGAACGTCGATCAGCAACAAAGCTGCTTCGATCTGTCCGATCGAGGGCGACTTGGATTCGCTTTTCGTGCGTTGATATTCTTGGACAGCGATGGACTGTGCACGATCGAGTTCGTCTTTTGCAAAAGCAATCTTACCTTCAGCGATAGCTAAGGAGTTATCAGCAGATTCGCGTTTGCCTCCCCGTTGTTCGACTTCCTTTAAGGTTTGCTCGGCATCCTCCAATCGTCCAGCTTGAAGTTGGACCTGAGCCAACAGGGATCGTTTGTCATTAGTGAAGCGATGATCTGGCCCATAGACTTCTGTGGCCGCGCGGATGGCTAGCTGCAAGCACTCGATTGCTCGATCAAAATCACCGCGATGACAGTGTACGGCAGACAGAGCTTTATTGAGTGCGTCCGTGCATGACCCGATGGGCTTGCCATCAAGCAGTTCTTGCATCTTCAGAGCCTCGTTGGCTAACAGCTCAACTTCGTCGAACTTAGCCATCTCAACCAACAGATGGCAGAGATTGTTGAGAGCCGTCACGACATTTGGATGTGGCTTGGTGTGCTCCTCACGATAGATTGCCAAGGCATCGCGGTGGCAGGTTTCGCTCTCACTAAACTGAGCGGTTTTGAGCAAGGCCATGCCGAGTGTCATCAAGGCTTGCCCGCGAAACTTTCTTACTCCTGGGTCTGTGGCAGGATATTCGTTCAGTGCTTGACGAACCTGTTGCTCCGCCGCTGCAAAGTCGCCTTGCCGCGAAAGCAGCCATCCAAGCAGTTCACGATCTGCGGCGATATCTTTCACTGGCACGGGCACAATTGATTCTCGCATTTGGATCGCCTTGCGAAGCAGTCGTTCAGCGTCGTCCAAGCGATCGATACTATCCAGCGATTCCGACAATTCTGCGTAGGTGTTAGCCATGCGCTGAGTATCTTCGGCATGCAATTGTTCCTCTAGCACAACGACGCGTTGATAGAGTTTGTGGGATAGCTGAAATTCTCCAATGTCTCCGTAGGCCTTAGCCAGCAGTCGACGAATTTCTAATTCGATCTCGGGCTCTTGATCCAGCTCTTCATCAATTCTCCTGGTCGTTGCCTCCAAAAGATCCTTCATCAGCCCGGTGTCGCGACCTTGAGATACAGAAGGCCCGGCAGCGCTAATCATATCGCTGAGGATCTTCACCATCTGTTTCGAGCGATTGGACTGTTGATCCGCTTTGGCTCTGGCCCTTTGTTCGTTGAAGTACATGTACGTAGAAACGACCGATGCCAGTACCAATGTCAACATTACGATCGACACAGTTGTGACTGCCCAGCGATACTTCGAAACAAACCGCGAAGCCACATACCAACTGCTGGGCGGCGACGCTAGAACGGGCTCACGCTCACGATGTCGCTTGAGGTCCAAAGCCAACTCATGAGCCGATTCGTATCGTCGCGCGGGGTCCTTTTCGAGAGCTTTGAGAGTAATCCAGTCTAAGTCGCCGCGAACCGCCGCAACTAAGCGGTTGGAGTCTATGTTCGTTTGATCAGCGAACTCCTGCAATTGACTGGCGTCGATTTGGCGAAGTCGTGACGAAGGTCGTGTGGGAATTTCACTGCGAATGCGCCGCCGGATCTCATCGACACCAATCTGTCCATTGGACAACGCCTCGAAGGGACGCACGCCTGTCAATAACTCGTATAGAATGACTCCTAAGCTGTAGATATCGGTTCGAATATCGATGACTTCGGCTAGACCATCGGCTTGTTCGGGACTCATGTAGGCCGGAGTTCCCATAAACACACCGATTTGTGTTTGCATGGTGATATCGGATACGGCGGCTGTTGCTTTGGCGATACCAAAATCGATAACCTTGACTTGATAACCCGTGTCAGTATGTACTACGAGAATGTTAGAAGGCTTCAGATCGCGATGGATGATGCCTTTGCGATGAGCGTGATGGATCGCTTGGCAGACTTGCAAAAACAGGTCAACTCTGGCTGTGATATCCAACTTCGATGAGTCGCAGAATTGAGTCAGCGGCTGGCCGCGGACAAGCTCCATGACGAAATAGGGAATTCCACTTTCAGTCATCCCCGCGTCGTAGACTTTCGCAATACCAGGATGGTCCATGACCGCAAGAACTTGCTTTTCAATCGCAAATCTTGTGACGATGTCTCGAGAGTCGAGACCACTCTTGAGAAGTTTGATTGCTACTTCGCGATGAATGGGATGGTGCTGCACGGCTTTCCAGACGGAACCGAAACCTCCCTCACCCAGTTTTTCAATCAGCTTATAGCGCTCGATCGTTCCACATTGATCGTCAAAGTGAAACGAAAAGTCGGCATCGGTGTTTGACGACTGTCGCAAGGATGCAGTAGCGTCACCGTCGAGTGCAATAGATGTGGGGCCTGCATTAGCAGTCGGTGCCAAGGCACTAACCGTGGGTGGAACACTACCGGTTGCGCACGCAGCAGTCGCCTCATTCTGCTTACTCTGCTCGTCTGGAGTCATCGATCTCCTCGCTGGTTGTCCGCCCGTTGTAGCCAAAGCGGCAACAAGGCAAATTGAGCAATAAGTGATGGGGACATTCTACAGCCAAAATTCGGCGCGTAGCCACTCGTCGCCAGACGGTGGATGTGAAACCGTGAAACTCTTTTCTGGGCTGTAGTCTTCTTGCCACGAAAATTCGAAGAACAAAGCGTCTGGACTCTGATGCCAAACTCCACCATCTGGCGATGGTGGCTACGGGATTGTCTGGCGATGCTGGGTATGCATTACAAAACTTGTTGGGTTTCGTACCTCAACCCAACCTACGACTACGACTCTTCCACCATCTGGCGATGGTGGCTACGCTTCCACCGCCTGGCGACGGCGGCTACGGTTTCGCTACGCTTCCACCGTCTGGCGACGGCGGCTACGGGTTTCGCTACGCATCCACCATCTGGCGATGGTGGCTACGG
>CAYWNG010000175.1:4224-10728 GCA_964458685.1 uncultured Pirellulaceae bacterium | reverse complement strand
CTTAGTAATTGCATCGTTATCGCCCTGAACGACTTCCCCATTGATGATGAACACCGCCCCCTCCCTTGCTTCGACCATAACGTCAACAGCCGCAGCAACTTGGACCTTGGCGGGTGCCTCAGCATTTTCAGCCGCTTCAGCCTTTGCCGGTGCATCAGCTTTAGCCGGGGCTTCGGCTTTGGCAGGTGCCTCGGCCGCGGCCTTGTCTTGACTCAGCGCGGGAACGCAGAGCATGCAGAACAAAAGTGTTGGAATCAGGGTAGTTGGAACTCGCATCATTCGGGCTGCTCCAATTGATTGAAGTATTGATCCAGCCCATGCCTATACTCTTCTGGAAGAGTCTTAGCCTTTTCGCCGGTTACTTGTGCAACCTCGCGAGCCTCGCGCTTTTCTTTGGCATTGATGCCGGTTCCCAGAAGAGCCAAAGCTGAGTCCGATGTTGTGCCGGTGCCTCCGCCTCCAGGATCAGTACCACCGCCTCCACCGCCACGAGGATTAATCTTTTTGCTTTGCAGGAGCCACTCGATTGCTTCAGTTTCAGCCGCAATTGCTGGAGAGCCCGTGTCATTCTTCTCCAAAATTCCGGTCGCGTCGTTCATGGCCTTAGCAGCCGCAGAAAGCAGCTTAATCTCTTTGCCAAAACGCTCGTCGCCGTTGGGAAGATCCTGAATGGCAGCGATCAAATCTTCAGTGCGGAACGTTAGGTCGTCTTGAGTCTCAGACAAACGCTTTGACTCTGCCTGATGCTCTTCGGTCTTCATCGCTTGTTTAGCTTGCTCGGCCACTCGCGTTGCCTCGCGCAGATTGACTTCAGCCTCCAGAATCCGCATCGCTTCAAGAATCAAGGAAGGTGGCAGAGCATCCGAATTCTTGCTGCCGGGACATTGGCCGCTGCAAGCCGGGTCGACAAGGTCGTCGGCCCATCGATCTAAGTTGTCGGCCCAGAATTCAGCTTCGGCAACAGAGACACCTTGTTTTCTTGGAATCGAATCGCTGAGTTGGCTGATGGCATCGAGAATCTTGGAATCCTTCATCTCGTCCAGTACCAGCTTGAACTGATTCATGCGACGACGTTCAAAGTAAGCTTGGATGTCATCCATAATGAAAGACAAACTTTGTTGATGGCCTTCTTCGGCTGACGCCAAACCGCCAAAGACTTGCTTGTCTTCAGCCGTTGCTTTTCCGGGAGAACCAAACGAACTGTTCAATCGCGACACAATCTTCTCAGCAACCTGCATTTGGTCTCGCGAAGCGGCCTTCAAACGCTTGACGATGGTTGAGCCTTCAAGATTGGCAAGCACTTCATTCATCTCGTCAGTGATCTTTTGAAACTCAGCCAACAGATCTTCTTGCTCCTGAACAGCTTGATCGACGGTCGTTTCCTCCTCTTCTTCAGGCTGATCATTGCCATCTTCTGGCTTATTCGGTGGAGGCGAACCTGCGATGGTTGTGGTTGGCAAAGTCAATTTACTTCCGTTGCCCTTTTTCTTTTTGGGCTTTCCGGAGTCAGACGGTTCGTCCTCATTTGGTCCTGCCAGAGACGATTCACGATCCGAGATCGATGGCATGGCCTTGGGCTTGTCCTTCGCTGGTTCAGATTCGTTACCCGGTTGCCCCGACCTCGAGTCACGGTTCTTACCAGCGTGTGGCCCCGATGGCTTGCCGCTCTTGCTTGATCGAGCAAGTTTCTTTTCAGTCGAAGCTTCATCTAACAAATCTGCTACGCTAGGCATGCGATTGTTACCGATGTCGTTGAGCACTTGAAGCATTTCAGCCCAACGCTCCAAGTGTCCGACGCCGATTTCTGGATTGCGAGTCGCAGTCTTAAGCAACTTTTCTCCGTTCTGCGAAAGCGCCGCTAAGCGTCGGGCGTTGGAATTCTCCAGAGCCGCTTGTCTACGTAACGCTTCTCGCATCTTTTCGTCCGCAAGTTGATCTTCAGTCAGTTCGCGAAGCCGCTTGTTCTCTTCATGCAGTTGCATTTCCTTATCGCGGACATCGATTGCAGATTTGTGCCACTTGCTTAGCTGGTCCATAATCCAGATTGCGTGCTGTTCCGCAGTCAACACGAAGAGAATGTGCGGCGAACTTTCAACGCGCGGACGATCCGGCTTGTAATCTTCGGCCCATAAACGCAGTTCAATTGGCTGAGCGGTAATTCCAAGAGCCGACGCACAAAACACAGCTTGCGATTGCACGGAGGTAGCTTCAGGACTACCCGCTGCGATTGCCTTTTCACCGGAGGCTGGCTGGACAAGATTCTCGTCTAAGCCTTTCCAGCTCATCCCAATTCGCTTGAGTCCAAAATCATCGCTTGCCAATGCTTCAAAGTTCACCTGCTCGCTTTCCATCACAACCAATTGTCTGGGCAGTTCTCGAGCTAGCACGGTTGGGGCTTCGTCCACAGTAGCTTGCACTTCGACCGGGAACTTCTCTGACGGCGTCAATCCATGTTGATCTTGCCAGAACAGGTTTGCTGCAGAGCTATTGAAGTCCACGGCAAATGTTCCGCTTTCGAAGCTCGAGCCTTTGACATCGATCGCCGAGTCGTTGAATGTTGCTGATGCAAGCTCGCGAGATGCAACGGCTCGGATTCTTGCTGTGGTTCCATCAACAGCTACCAACTTGCCACTGCGAATGTCGAGTTGCGTTTGGGTGGACTGTTGCAAGTACGCAGGAAGGTCCAGGTAAGCGATGACTTCTGTAAGCGACGGACGAAGCATCGGCTGGAAATGAAGCGACTGCGAAAAATCTCCAACTTGAAGAATTCCATCGATGGGTTCAGTCAGTGGTGGAACTTCAAATAGGTATCCTCCATCGGTTTGAACCGCTGCGCTTATCACAGGCAACCGTCCGAGCTTCAGATGCGCAAATTTAGGTGTTGATTGCGTCGAATCGCTCAATCGAATCGCCAGCGCACTTGTTTCTCCGTGTGGGACTATACGATCGGGGCTGAGCGATTCAATTGCTGCAAAAGTAAAGCGCGGTGTATCGCGCCAAGGGAATGCCAATCTTTCCAAGGCGTTATTGAAGGCGCTCGGGAACGCAACGGAAAGACCTACAAGCACTAACGCCGCCAGAAGCAAAACAACGGAAAGCTCTCGAAGCCAACTGCCGGGAGCTGCTAAAGTCAGATCTCGTTTTTTCGCAACGTCGGCTACTTGCTCGATGGCTGCCATACAAAGCTTGGGTGAGCGACCTTGTTCCGAACTATCGTTGGCAATTTCGATCGCGCTGAGAAGCTGGTCACCAACATGAGGCTCGCGTTTTCTCAACAGCCTAGCAAGTTGCTCAAGCTGTCGATGCTTCCAAACCCAACGATACAAAGCTCGTGGGAGAACAAACCAGATCATGACGCTAAGAACAAACAGCAATCCTCGCGCGGCGCGAGGCGTGTCGAACAGCCTATCTAATGCGTATACCGTTAGAAGTGACATGCTGACGATCAATAACGCTGTCAGCAACGATTCCGACAGCTTAACCGTCCAGACTCGATTGCGAAACGCACGAAGTTGATTCTTCAAGGAAACCGGGATCTCAATACCGTTGACGGAACCACGCGCCGTTTCGTTGGCCTTTACCACATCTTGACTCATCAGCATACCTTCGAAGTTAGTCCGTTTTTATCTAACGAAGTGCAACCCATATAGGGTAGCGGGTTTGGGTCCCAGACTCCATTGGTTGTAGAAAAAAAGAAGAAATTAACTAAACCGCAATAAAGAGCTTTTGGTCTAGAGTTCCTCGGGGAATTACTTGGCGTAAGGCTGAGCCAAAGGATCGCCCAGCACAATATCCTCCCAGCCCACAAATCGGGAGGCTGCATAAAAGCTCTCCGCCAGCGTCCAGCCTTTAGAATAACGGTCAAAAAGGACGGTCGGTGAGGCGATCGCGGGCAAAAAGGGCTCATCGCAGTAACCTTTCGCGCCCGTAACGCGCGCGTCAATCAGGTCAGCGATTAGCGATTGTCCACCGCTGGTTGGCAAGAAGGTTCGGCCGCTAGTTGAAACCGCGGTCTCGGCAATGGCACCAGGGGCAAATCGCAATGCCTTGTAACCATTGACGTCGAACTGGCCGTCGTTGCTACCCCAGGAAGCATAGCCCATCAAATTCTCTTTGCGGCCAATGAATTTGGGCGTAGATTCTAACTCATGGGGAATTCCTGCGGTCTTGAGATTCGCGGCGCATGCAAGAAGATCAGCGTTCCAATCCTTTACTGCCAAGTTACTGATCATCTCCATGTGAGTCTGGCCATCCTTCACGGGAAGTTGAGGTACCTTCGCAATGTCGGCTGCATCGGCAACGCCGTTGGCATCCAGGAAGAAGTTTCCCGTTGGCTTGGCCGCATCCGAAGCAAGGGAATTGTCGACCAGAGCCAAAGCCGCTTCGACCGTGTAGCCATCCAGACGAGTCACTAGATAGCCACCATGCTTCGCGTGCGAGAATCGCTCGTTTGAGTTGAAGAAGTTGTTGACAAAGCAGTTTCCCTTCCAGCCACCTTCATCAATGGTTACCTTCAAAGTCGTTGGACGATCAAAATAATCCAGAGCGGCGATATACGAGTCCAAGGAGGGCTGCGAGTTGTTCAAGCCCACAGGAGCTCCCGTCAATCGTATGGGAACGCCTTTGGTAAGAACGATGAAGTCGATCTGCGGGTCTTTCGCAAGAAACTCTTTCAACGGCTTTTCAATCGCATCTTTGAACTGAGCAAAGGTCATCGTCTCGTTGGCTATCGCGATCGCCGAATCAGGACAATGAACCTGCAGCGACTTCTTGACTCCACGCTTAGACATGTAGTGCTGAGCGATCTGTTTAGAGACGGCACTATCAACGTTTTCAATCACTAAGACTCGATCCGCTTGTGTGGCAGTAGGCTGGCCTTTACCACAACCCAACACTGTCGAACACAACACAAGACACCAAAGCAAAATGGACTTCTGCATCGAACGGCTCTTAAAGACGAGACTATGGATGAAAGACTACGAATAAACGACTACTGTGGACGAATAGCTGTTGAGTCCTTAGGTTAGCGACTTTTCAAACGCGAGTGTTCCTTGGAGCCTGCTTCGGGCAAAAAAAAACGCTCGTACAATGACGAGCGTTTCAGAATCGGTTGCGATGATGGCTGGCTTATCGACCGCCGCTTCCGCTGCCGCTACCCGAACCACCTTCTCCACCCATCATGCCTCCTCCCATTCCTTGAGGCTCAGTCTTGCTTTCCTTGTCATCCTGATAGGTGTACATGCGGTAAAGGAATTCGTCATCCTGCTTGTTGCTGATGATGATCGATCCATCCGCACGCATGATCATGATTTCACCGTTGGTCATCAATGGATCGTCTTTAAAGTTTCCTTGGACTTGAAGAGGTACACCGCCTCGGATGTCGACAACGACTTGTCGAGGCAAGACAGCCTGTCCATCAACTTTCTTGACGATCTTATTGGTTGGAGCAATGATCTCCAGCGGAACCCTGTTGTTGGGCTCTAATCCCAAGACCGAGCCGCGTTCTACGTTAGTAAGTTCGGCAGCAAGAACTGCTCCAGGGAACTTCGGATTGCCGCTCATCTGAGTAATGGCAACCTTTGTTGCAACAGGAGTGCGATCACCGTTGTTTGCGGCAACCTCGCCGATAAACGCCGAGTTTGGCGGGGTGACGGTTACAGGTGGGCTTGGTTCGCTCCAGTCTGTGATCCGCATCGTACGCGCCTTGTATGCGTTCTTTTTCTTGAACTCTTCAATCGACTTGTTGTCTACTTCACGAAGCTTGCTAACGCGGATATAGACATCATGATCTAGCTCGCGATTATCCGGTGCAGGCAGGGGCATCGGTGCAGCCTTGTAGACAGCCTTGTTGTAATCCTGATTCTCAGGATAGTTTGGGTCACGCATGATGATTCGCATGCGGTATCGGAAGGTCTTTCCAACGGGAGTCTCCTTTGGGCTGAAGAAGTCATACATGCGGACCATCTTGAACTCGGGTTGAGTCTCGGGGTTTAGGCTGGCAAGCATCGAAGTGCCTCCCATTCCGCCACCTCCGCCTAACATACCGCCTCCCATGCTTCCGCCTCCCATGCTTCCGCCGCCACGGCCACCGCCCATGCCACCCATACCGCCCATGGAGCCTTCGCCGTAGCCACCATCCGATCCGTAATCTTCACCACCGAAGCCAGGATCATTCATTCCGCTATCTTCACCGGAGCCTTCATCGCCACCAATGCCTCCACCGCTGCCAAAGCCTCCGCCGCCGCGACCACCACCCAGACCGCCTGCCATTCCTTCACCTCCGGGGCCAGCTCCCGCGCCTGAGGAGCCATCAAAGACGACTTCGTCATCTTCCGAGCCCTTATTGGCGCCATCGTCCGACTTACGCTTAACTTTTATCGCCTTCGAATTCCATCTCCAAGCAATTGCTGGGTGTTTGGAAAACTCGCGGTAGTCGCGGATAAGCATAGGAGGAATTGGTGCGGTCAAACCACTAAGAACAGCACGAGGATCAATCACTTCTGG
>CAYWNG010000175.1:0-4124 GCA_964458685.1 uncultured Pirellulaceae bacterium | reverse complement strand
GAGGAATTGGTGCGGTCAAACCACTAAGAACAGCACGAGGATCAATCACTTCTGGGACGGGCATTCCAAGTCGCTGTTTGCCAGTTGGATAGTGTGATGCCCAAGCGTACTTTGGATTCTTGGTGTTCTTTTCCTTGAACATATCTAAAGGCATGTCGGCGACCTCACGGTTCGTGAGAATCGTCTTCCATTGCTCTTCTTTGATTTCGCGATAAGGATCGTTCGTTGGAACTTCAACACGTTGCACTTCGATTCCCAGATACTGAGGAAGGTCACGAGCTTGAACGAACGTACCAGTATGCAAGAACGTGTTGTAGTACTCTTCAAAGTTCTTGCGGTGAGGAATCAAAGCCGTGATGGAATTGAAGAATACTGGCATAGTACCAACGCGATGGCTTGGCCCCTTCGAGCCTTCTCCCAATCCTGCGCCACCAACACCAGCGCCTCCGCCTTCGCCACCGATGCCACCACCGCCCATTCCACCACCGGCACCGCCTCGACCACCACCAACGCCGCCTCCCAATCCACCTCCTAAGCCTTCGCTACCTCCGTCCATGCCACCTGCCGCTCCTCCAGCACCTGGAATGAGGAATTGAGCGCCAAGGTCATAGTTCGCCCTAAGGCGTCGTTTGGGTTTTTGCGTTTGAGTGTTCTCTGTACCTGGACCAGTTTGATTTGGATTTTCATCCTCTCGTCGGGGCGGTCGTCCTTGGCGCTTGATAGGATCTGCATCTTCCAAAGCGCTAAACGCATCCGGGTTCTCCTTGGGATCCTTCACTGCAATTGCGATTACTCCAACCACGCTTTTGGCAACAAGATCCTGAGCAGGCAGAATCTTTGGATCGCGCCGCTTTTCAAGAATGTCCTTTTGAATCGATGGCTCAAGTTCCTTTATCTGATAGGCGGTGCCTTTGACTGGTTCTCGAGTCTTAACAACATCGCTGCGGAACTTATCTGGCTTCTCAGCAAATTTCAGTCGCTCTTCCTTGATTGCATCCCAGTGGTTCTCGTTCTGAACCTTTGTCAGCAGTTCTGAGGCTTGGCTCTTCAGTTTGTTCGGATCGCTTTTGGATTGTTCAAGTCCCGGAGCTGAAAAACTGTTGTACGCAAGAAATGCACCAAGACCGGCCAGCGCAAATAGGCCAACCTTTTCGATGTGGGCCACAACGATGTTGGGACCACCTTTCAAGCTCTGCTTCTTGGGCTTCGAGCTCTTCGATTTGACGGGTGCAGCCGACTCGACTTTTGGTGTTGAGTCAGCGCCGGCATCAGCGTCTTTTTTCTTCTTTCCAAACATTTGAATTCTCCTTGATTCAGTCACCCAGAAAAATGCCGTACTGTTCTTAGTTAATTGCCAGGCGGAGTCGCTGATCCACCATCACCAGTTGTTGTTGGTGGTGTGGTCGGTGTTCCGCTTCCATCAGTTGTCCCGGCTCCTGCGTCGGGATTAGTTCCATCTCCGTTTGGTGGAGTTGTGGATCCTGGATCACTAGCGCCAGCTCCCGCTCCTGCTGCTCCACCATTACCCGCTGCGCCGCTTGTGGCTGCAGGTTCGGTTGTTGTTTCAGGAGGTGTGGAAACGGTGTCTTTGAGTTGCGTATCTTCGGTGACTTTATTCAAACCGAGCCGCTCTTTGCTGGCGGGATTGAAGAGGTAAACGACTCCATACACTTCGACGGGAAGTTCGGTCGTTTTCTTGGTGCGGATGCCACCAGTCATTCCACCACCCATGCTACCACCGCCCATACTACCACCTTCATCACCGCCGCTTCCGCCTTCATCACCACCCAGTCCGCCTCCCATGCCACCGCCCGGGCCCATTCCGCCACCACGGCCGCCCATCATTCCGCCACCCATGCCACCACCGCCATCACCACCCATGCCACCACCGTAACCGCCAGCGGCGTCAGTTGCAGCCACGCGAACCTGTCGAACTTCCAGCATCAAGCCTTCATTTCCACAGTTGGCAAGAAACTCAGGTAAACGACGAATATCGATATGAAACTTAAGTCGTACTGGAATTCGTTTGGCAACAGCGAAGTAAGCGTCTTCTGGGGATTGACTCGCAATCTTGGCCCGAAGCTCGTCGCCCGTGATCGCTTTAAAAGCAGCATCGACATAGCGTTTGTCAGCAGGGTCTCGCATCGATACTGGGCCAGCCCCAGCTCCCGATCCTTCAGAACCGCTCCCCATTTCCATCTGACTTGGTGTGTCCCCACCGCTGCCGCTTCCCATGCCACCACTACCACTTCCTTCGCTGCCGCTACCCATCCCCATACCCATGCCGCCACCAGTGCTGGCCATTCCAGTAATGGTTCCCGAATCGGCAACTGCTTCGCGTCCAATACGAATAAACTCAAGCTGCTTGATACTCGCTTGGAAATTGGCGGTAGCCTTCATTCCGTTTTCTAGGCGATTGGTCTTTTCAATAATGTTGAAGATACCTTCCAAGATCCACATGTTCTCTTGGGTGTACATCATCTGGTATGTAGTGGGTCGGTCCCCAGTCCACATTCTTAACGATGTGATCAGTTGGCTCTGACTTGCTTTGGACCAGATGACTACGTCGTTCATTTGAGCCAAAGTCGCGACTCCCATGCTTCCGCCCGAGCCTTCGCCGGAACCACCACCATCTTCACCAGAACCGGACATACCGCCGCCCAAGCCGCCTCCCATACCGCCTCCGCGGCCACTACCGCCCATGCTGCCACCCATCGACCCTCCACCGTATCCGCCAGCAGCCTCATTGGACGCTTCACCAACCCATGTCACACCAATGATCTTGGCAAGCTCGGGCATTTGTTCAGCAAAGTACTTCGAAAAGCGCCCCTTCTCTTCGTCGGTTATGTTCTTGGGCTCGTCCGGATACGTTAGCTTTAGTTCGACTGGATAGCAGCTCTTCAGCTTTCTGATCAGGTTCGTCAAGCCTGTCGCATCTTCGCCCCACTTAAGGTATTGCTCTTGTCGTTTGAACTGCTCCTGCCAAGCTGTTTCAACGTCGGTGCCGAGAGTCGAGATGATCTTCTCCATCTCGGCTGCCGAGTCACGATTCGGATGCGTTGATATCGCCGAACTGACTGTGGAAACAGCCGCATACTTGTCCTTGATCAGTTTCTCATTGTCGGCGAACTGTTTGTTCAACGCAGAATTGGTCATAAACCAAGCAACGCACGCAATTAGTGCTGCAACGCCGGTAACGATCCAAAACTGATGCTTGATGGCAACGGCTAAAGCTTTCTTCACTTGGTCCATGGGATTACCCGATATTCAGAAGAAATTGTGAGTGTCAGTCAAATACGAAATGGAAACTTGATCTTTGTAAACGTTACTGATTCGCAGCGACATTATCGCCCGACGCAGTCTCAGCAGCTTTCGCCTCTTCAGCTTCTTTCGCCTTCAGAGCCTCAGCTTCGGCCTTCGCCTTCTTTTCAGCCATTCGGACGGATAGCGGACGCTCCTGCCAAATGAATTGAACCTTGAAGCTGTACTTTGGAGCAAGGAATCTTCGGGGGTTATCTGGATCTTCCTTAACCGTTTCGGTGCCAACGCCGGCTCCACTGCCGCCAAGACCGCCACCACCTAAACCGCCCATGCCTCCGCCGCCACGACCGCTACCGCCTAGGCCTGATCCGCCGAGCCCGCCTTCGCCTCCTGCACCTGCTCCAGCCATACCCTTCGGCGGCTTGTATTCAGGATTCTCGACGGAGAACTTATCGTTGAATGTTCCCTTACCGACGATCATGGGGTGCGATATGCCGAGTTCTTTAAACGTGAACTGGACATCCTCCATTTCACCCTTCTCATTTTCAACAGCCAGCTTCACGCTGCCTTCTTCCAGGGTATGGATCAGCTTCTTGAGTACAAACCCTTCCTTTTCGTCACCCGTATTTCGATACTCGGGCTTCTCGTTGTGGAAGTGATACGCATCAAGCTCGACGACCCAACCCGAATTGCCTGTCGCGGTTGTAGTTGTGGTCGCTGTTTCGGTAGTCGCGGCAGTCGCCTCGCCACCCGCTTCATCGACCTTCAGTAGCCCTAACAGCTCAAGTCGCGACTTCTTGTTCGACTCATAAGCCGCTTCGACAGCCTCAGTCTTATAGGTGCTCAAGTCCTCGAAGTACTTC
>CAYWNG010000174.1:0-10747 GCA_964458685.1 uncultured Pirellulaceae bacterium | reverse complement strand
GCCTTCGGCCCGAAATCCCAGAAAAATCGCAACTTCAAAATGCGTTAGCGAGGGACTTCCCGGAGTTGGCCCGAATCCTCACAAAAACCAGTCTCTCACAAAACATGTTCCTCGCTAGCGCAGCGGGTTGGGATGAGATCTGTGCGGACGGGACGTCCGCGGACCGCGACTCTGCCATTCTGACAACCCATCTGGAGAGGGGATTTAGTTTTGCTCTGTGAAAATGGACCTCCATGGCGACTTGAAGTTCGATTCGGACCGTCTAAATCGACTTCAACGTCTGTTTTTGCAGCTTCGAAAGTCTGGCAAACGGCAGGGAGAACGAGTTCCACGCGATGAGCTATCCGTTTTGGCACGCCGATTGCTGTTTGGAGAGGCTTGTCCCTCTCGGGAAGAAAATGGCAGCAAATTGCTAGGAAGCCGACAGCGCATTCAGTCGTTCAAACTTTCTGGCTTAGTTCAATAGTTAACGGAAAGACCTGCGAAGGAGAACTCAAATGGCTCAAGGCGAAAAAATCATCGGTATCGACCTCGGAACAACCAACTCGGTGGTCGCGGTAATGGAAGGATCCGAAGTCAAAGTCATCCCCAACGCGGAAGGTAATCGCCTGACGCCAAGCGTCGTTGCTTACACAGATAAGGACGAAGTCATTGTTGGCGAACCAGCTCGCCGACAAGCGGTTACCAATCCTCGACGCACCGTTTCTTCGGTCAAGCGATTCATGGGCCGTCGTCATGCTGAAGTCGAGTCCGAGGAAAAGATGGTTCCTTACTCGGTCGTCGGCGGCAGCGGCGAATACGTCAAGATTGGCATTGGCGACAAGCAGTTCACACCACAAGAGATCTCGGCCAAGGTACTGCGCAAGCTGAAGGAAGCTGCAGAATCCTACCTCGGGCACCGAGTCAGCAAGGCCGTCATCACTGTCCCTGCTTATTTCAATGACGCTCAACGACAAGCCACCAAAGACGCCGGCCAAATCGCTGGCTTGGAAGTTGCTCGTATCATCAACGAACCAACAGCCGCCGCATTGGCTTACGGTTTGGACAAGCAGCGCGACCACAAGATCGCCGTATTCGACCTCGGTGGTGGTACATTCGACGTATCCATTCTAGAAGTTGCATCAACCGGTGACGGCGACAGTCAAAGCAAGGTTTTCGAAGTAATTTCTACGAGCGGTGACACTCACCTCGGTGGCGACGACTTCGACGAAGCTTTGGTGAACTATGTTGCGGACGACTTCAAAAAGGCTAACGGAATCGACTTGCGAAAAGACCCGATGTCTCTGCAGCGATTGCAAGAAGCTTGCGAGAAGGCCAAGAAGGAACTCAGTAGCGTTCCTGAGACTGATCTCAACCTTCCGTTCATCACTGCCGATGCATCTGGTCCTAAGCACTTGCAGATGAAGATTTCTCGAGCGAAGTTCGAGGAGCTAGTCGACAAGTTGATTGAGCGTTGCCGCAAGCCAGTGGTTCAAGCTCTCGAAGACGCTAAGCTCAAGCCAAGCGACATCGACGAAGTGGTACTGGTCGGTGGATCGACTCGGGTTCCTAAGGTACGCGAAATCGTTAAGCAAATCTTCGGCAAGGATCCTCACCAGGGCGTTAACCCCGACGAAGTAGTTGCCGTTGGAGCAGCTATTCAAGGCAGCGTTTTGGCCGGCGACCGCAAGGACGTTCTGCTTTTGGACGTGACACCGCTGACTCTTGGCATCGAAACCGAACACGGCGTGATGACCGCGTTGATCGAGCGAAATACGACGATTCCAGCAGAACGCAAGAACACCTTCTCTACTGCGGCTGACAATCAAACCGCAGTAACGATTCGCGTGTTCCAAGGCGAACGCAAGATGGCGTCGCACAACCGATTGCTCGGCGAGTTCAACTTGGAGGGCATTCCAGCCGCACCGCGCGGCGTTCCACAAATCGAAGTTAAGTTTGATATCGACCAAAACGGTATCCTCAACGTTTCTGCTCGCGACGTCGGAACTGGCAAGCAAGCTTCGGTTCGATTGGAAGAGACTTCCGCGCTTTCCAAAGACGAAATTGATCGTATGAAGAAGGACGCTGAAGAGCATGCCGAGGAAGATCGCCGACAATTCGAACTTGCCGAAGCGCGAAACAAGGGTCAACACTTGATCTATCAGATCGAGAAAGACATGAAGGAAAATGCTGAGAAGCTTACCGATGCCGACCGTCAACCATTGAACTCGGCTATCGAGAAGGTGAAGTCAGCTATGGCGGGCTCTGATCTTGAGCCGATCAAGACAGCCACGACTGAACTCGAGCAAGCCTACCAAGGTTTCAGCAAGACACTTTATGAAAAGACCGCCTCCAGTGGTGCTTCAGGAGCGGCTGGCGGAGAGGGAGCAGCCAAAGCTTCCAACGCCGACGACGATGCGATCGACGCAGAGTTTGAAGTGAAGTAAGGCGAGTCTTCCGTAACTTAAAAACCGCTCGCTTGATCGAGTGACAAAAAGAAAAAGTGCTGGCGAAAAACGCCAGCACTTTTTTTTTGTAGGAACTAGATCCATCGCTGTGAACGGCAGTCGTAAGTTTTGATGTTCCGCTCTTCAGGCAGGAAGTGCCGACCTATCCTCTGTCGGGTCACTATCCTCTGCCGGGTGCCTAAAGCCCTACCGCGTCGCCATGTGAACCACTTCGATCATGCTCCACTCGTCACGTGAGATGCTCGGCAGGGCGTTTCGAAGAGTTTCAATGATGGTATCAATCGATGCACCACGATTGGACATGATGCACCAGTAGAAAGCGATTCGCAGCGCAGATGCCTTTTGCTGAACTAAATCCGCTGCAGACGATATCTCCGCAGCATTAGCCGTTTGCTCAAGTACGTCGGAAAGAAGAGCGAACCGAGGGATGTGTCGCACCATCTGCGACGAAGCCAAGCACAGCTTCGAAAAGGTATCGTGGAAAGCGATCGAGTTCACGGCGGCACTGGAGAGCTTCGTGCGATCTGGCTCAGTCAGCGATGCGACTCCCACTAACAACAAACGACACAGCATGCGATCTTCTGGGCGAACTTGAATGTTGAAAGCTGTGAGGGTCGAATTGAAGATCTCGCCAATGTCACTGGCAGATGCTAGGTTTTGCGAGTGAACTGCGGCCAAGTCGGTCAACATATTGATCGAACCACGCATGGTATTCAGCAATACGTCTTTCTCTTTCGCCTTCGAATTATACTCGGCCTGCCCATCCTGAATCGCTTGTTTGATTTCCGCAACGTTGCACGGCTTGTTCAAGAATCGAAAGACTCGACCAACGTTCATAGCCTGTATTGCCGTGGTGGAATCTTGATTGCCCGTCAACATGATGAATACCAAGTTCTCTTGCTTGGCTCGCATGCTTTGAATGGTCTGAACGCCATCCATGCCGGGCATGCGCATATCAACGACCACAACGGAAAAGGGTCCGTCGAGTTCCAGACGCGTAAGTCCCACTTCGCCACCATCAGCAGTGATGATGTCAAAGTCTGCACACAAGTTTCGCTCCAAAGTATTCAACAACGACACATCGTCATCGATGAGCATTACTTTAGTTGACATGGTTCAAGTATCCTCAACGTATCAAGTGGTTAATGTGCTGGTGGATATGCTTGGGACAGCAATGTTTGATCCAGAAATCGACGCTAGAGGCCGTGTCTGCTCGCTTGGAGCGTTGCGAGAGATCGGTAGTGCAATGGTAAAGACCGTACCAATTCCAACTTCGCTTGAAACGGTGATGCTTCCACCATGTTTATTCACAATGACGGAGTGAGTGATCGACAAGCCTTGGCCCGTCCCCTTGCCAACCGGTTTAGTTGTAAAGAAGGGGTCAAAGATCTTCTTGCGAATCGCTTCGGGAATACCATTTCCAGTGTCGCGGACACGGATGATGACGAGATCCCCAGTGACTTTGGTGTCCACGGCAATTAGGCCAAGTACCCGAGGCTCAGGCCCCAGTCGTTCGATAATCGCGTCCGTTGCATTAACGAATAGATTGACGAAAACTTGGCTCAACTCGGCAGGAAAGCCGTAGATCTTGGGCATGTTCGGAGCGAACTGGAACGTCATGTCGGAAACATACTTCCAGCGATTGCGGCTGATGATTGAGGCGTTTTGGATCAACTCCTGCAAGTCGGTCTCGACGGCTTCGTCAGTACCGGGATGCGACATAGCCTTCATCGCGCGAACGATAGAAACGATTTTGCGAGAGCTATCGGCAGCCTCTTCTAGAGCCATCGGAGTTTGCTTGCGCAAGAAGTCGTACTTGTACTCTTTGCGAAGGTCCTGAAGTTGATTGCGCTCATGAGACCAGTCAACATTGGACGCATCCAATAGTTCGACCATACGATCCGAAAGCGCTGTCAGCTTGTTGAAACTGTTCTGCAAGAACTCAAAGTTACCCACGACGCACTGCATGGGCGTATTGATTTCGTGAGCGATACCGGCAGCCAGCGTTCCTAGAGCTTCCAGCTTTTGCGACTGCTGCAACTTGTTCTCAAGCTCTTTCTGCTCAGTTAAGTCTGTAACGAAGAACACCCAGACATCGCTATCTTCGAAGTGTGTACGGTGCAGACTGATTCGGCAAGGATACTGCGACCCGTCTTTGCGTCGAATCTGACTTTCGAATCGTGCAACGGTATCACCGTTCGTCGCGACTCGAAACAACGCACTCTTGACGATCGATCCTTGCGTTTCATCAAACAACTCCCAAAGCTCCATCTCCAGCATTTCAGCTTGATCAAAACCGATGTTTCTAGCGGCTCCATCATTAGCTTCGATGAAGCGACCCGACTGAACTTCGGCGATCAAAACTTCGTCCGGAGACTCTTGAATCAGCTTAGCCAGCGCCGACGCTCGGCGTTCAGCTCGCTTTAAGTGAGTCACATCCACGTGAACGATCGCCACGCCCAGCTCACCATCTAACGCGACGGGTGTTATGCTGAGGCGGTAGTGGCGTAGGTCTGACTTGGACTGGAACGAGTACTCGGAGCAGAATTCATCAGATTCGCCGATTGAGATTAGCTTGACTTGGCTGGCGACCAGCTCAACGAACTCAGGTGCTCCCAACATGGCCAATCCGCAGTCTGCCAGGTAAGCAGCGCCTAATCCGCAGGACTTGGAAAGGCCATGCTCTTCTGAGAACATGGTCCACTTTTCATTGACGAAAACGATTTTGCCTTTTGAATCGATGATACAGATGCTGGCGTCGATCGAGTTGAGGATCTCCTCACGGAATTGTTGCAAGCACTTCAGAGCTTTCGTGCGTTCATTGACTCGAACCTCAAGCTGATCTCGCTCGTTCTTCAAGTCGGCCTGCAATGATGCGTTGTTTAGCCACTGCTTTAGGTTCTCGTGGATGACGTAACTCAAGCCTGCGGTTTCCAGCAGCAACCAAAAGGCATGCTCTAGCGGATGAAACCAGTTGAATTCCGTGGTTCCAAAAACAGATTGAGGCCACCACATTCCGCGAATGAAGTGATCGGCGGTCCCCAAAACGACGGGCAAAACAAAGACACTGCGATCGCGATAGGCCACCAGCAGAGCCAGCGACACAAACATGTGGAAATGAGATTCAATTCTGCCCGCAGTTAGGTGAATCAGAAGAGATGAGAATACGATCTGCGAAATCGCGATCGTTTGCCGGCTAAACATCGTTCCAGGTCTAAGCCTTGCAGCAATCAGAGAGCCGATCGAGGCGATGCCGCCAAGTACAATCGCGGTCCAGATATTCAGATTGTGGATGTTGGCTACGTCGCTCCACGCCCGTGGCGAGTAAGCAATAGCGATAAGGATCACCGCGATCCATTCAACCAAGAGCAACCAAACGAAAGCCTTATCGACCTTCTTTTGACTCTCGGTGAGTTGCTTGGAAAATTCACGTACAACGGAATCGCTGTGGTTGTGATGCGCTAGAAAATACATGGAAGTCGCTTTCGTGTCTTTAGCTAGAAGACGATTCGATTGACGAGCAAATCGAATGGTGAATTCGTAGCTAGAACGCTAGCGACAGCAACGTTGGTTGCAGTGGTACCGACAGCACTACAAAGAGGAAGAGTGCAATCAAGATTGCCAAGCCAATCACAATACAACTGACTAGCATGGCTGTTTACAAAACGACGATCCACAGCAACCCCCTAAGTAACCATCGGGACAAACAATGTGTACCGACACGCTCGCGGTGAGCGTGTTCGATAAGTTTTTAGATAGGGGCTTGCCTGAAAACATACTCCCAATAGATGGCACGGCAGTAAACGACTGAGAAAAGCGTCATCCAGTGGCGACATTGCGCCACAAACTGTGACGGTTGTATTGAATATTCCAGTGCTGCGACCGTTTGGAGATCGAGAAACCACCAATCCAGGCTTAAATCGCGCATATCGTTCAGAGGCTTTGCGACGAGTCCGATTCATCGGTCAGCGTGGGACGGATCAGTAGAACCAAAATAACAGAAACAACGCACACGCAAGCAAAAAGCCCAAAGATCGTAAGCATGGGGACCTTTTGATCCTTGAGAACTCCAAAGATTCGATCGGCAAATCCACCACATGAGATACTCACCAAGTTCATGATGCCATAGCCCGTCGCTCTAAACTGAGGACGAACAATTTGGCAGAGAATCGGCATATTGTTGCAGTCGAAGAAACCCCAACCTACACCGAAGACGATTAGTGCACAGACCGCCATGGTCAGCGATCCGTCAGTAGACGTTGCTTGGCCAACGAGGATGAGGGCCGGAATAAGCAACGACATGCCGATAGCGCTCACATAGATTCTTCCGCGTCGATTCCGCAACATCCAGTAGTCGGCTAAAAATCCTCCTCCTACGGCAGCCACAATTGCAGCGACTTGCCAAATCGTCGCTGCCACACCCGCTCGGCCTTGCCCCATATCTGGAAATGTATCTTTGAGCAAAGAAGGCATCCAATCCCGAACCACCCAGCCTGCCATGGCCGGAAGCGTGAAGTAAAGAACCAGGAGAATAAAGGAGACATTGCACAACAGAGTTACAAGAGTCTCAAGTAACGGCGTTGAGTTCGGTCGATTGGGCGTCTCGTTCTTGGCCCGTGCGTCTCGTAGCAAAGCCATTAGCGGAATCGCATAAATCAGTCCCAGAAGTCCAATCCATTTAAAGGCCCACCGCCAACCAAACTCAGCCGAGTCGGCTGCGTAGCCGGAGAAGCCGCCTAGGATGACTCCACAGTAAATTCCCATCTGGTGAATTCCCACAGCCTTGGATCGCGTAGATCCAACGTGGTAGTCGGAAATCAATGCTAAGGCCGCAGGAATGTAAAACGCTTCGCTCACTCCCATCAAGGTGCGCGTCCAAAGCAAACCCTCGTAAGTTGTGACGGTACCAGTAACAAACGTCACCATGGACCAAACAGCAAGACTCGCGCAGATCGTGAAGCGTCTACTGAAACGGTCCGCGATGAAACCGCCTATCGGACTGAAGAAGGCGTAGACCCATTTGAATTGCCCTAGCATGTGCCCCCAGTTGGTATTCACATAGCTTTTCTTCTCCGGTTCAGCACTAGGCTCGTTAGGCGTTGAATCGACGGCTCCTTGCTCCGCAGCCTTCTGATCTTTAGGCTCCAGATCTTCAGCCATTGGTCCGACTGCCTTCGACTCTTCAGCAGGTTTCGTTTCAGCCTTCTTCGCTTCTAACTCGGCCGTCGCTTCCGCGCCTCGAGCTTCATTCATGGGGATGTCAGCGACGACCGAACTCTTCATCGATGCGATCATTTGTCGATCGAGATAGTTCAGCAAAGCTACGGGGAACAAAAGAGCAACGACTAACCAGGCTCCACGGAGTGTTCCCTTGGCTTCAGTTTCGGTGTGCGACATTTTTGAGTTTCACTTCCCTCTGAGGCAGACCAATGTCCATTGAATCAATCGTTCGCGGCCAATCACTAAAGCAGACGACACTTTAGCAGACGATCAACGACCATGAACGTAGCCCGACGATGAAAGTTGCTCAATCTTGCCGGCTTGCTTCGACCAAAGCCCCGTTCGGCTGGTAATCGTCCCGCATATCGTGGGCTCGCAAACACCGCTCAGTTGCTTGCAGAACTCGTCATAGCAGTTTGGATCGACGGCCATCAAGAGCTCAAAATCTTCACCATCACCCAGAGCATGTTCGACTGGAGTCTTGCCGCTGGTTTCAGACATTTTCAACGCTGCCGCAGAAACGGGGATCTTGTCTAGTTCAAGAATTGCTCCACATCGCGATGCGTCGCACATGCGAAGGAGGTCGACGCTTAGTCCATCGCTAATATCCATCGCGGCATGGACTCCGGTCATGTGCCGAGTCTGTCGAACGACATCAAATCGCGGCGTGAAGTCCAGGTGCTTTCCGGATAAGCTTCCACCCAACGGCCCGGTAACAACGATCAAGTCGTCTTGTTTCGCTCCCGAGCGTGTCCATGCAACTCCGTCGACGACTCGTCCAATTGCTGTGAGGTGCAGGACCAGCGGGCCATTCCAGCAATTGGTGTCGCCGCCAGCAATTGCGACTCCGTTCTTCGCACACTCATCGCAAATCGCTTCGTACAATTCGGCTGCTAAGGCATCTTGAGCCAATCCGTTGGGGCCATGAGGCGGCAAGCAGAACGACAGGAAGACAGCTACGGGCTCGGCTGCCATCGCAGCTAGGTCGCTCAAGTTGACGTTCACCAGCTTGCGTCCAACGCGAGCTGGCCCAGCTTCGTCGAGTATAAAATGGACTCCATCAAGTAGTGAATCGGTAGTCACAACCATGTCGGCCGCATCGGCTGCTAGAATGGCTGCGTCGTCACCAATGCCAAGCTTGACTTGCGGTAGTCGACGCGTTCGCACTTTGGCCCAAGCCACAAATGACTGTTCCATGTTGTTCCTATGATTCAGATTACCTATCTCAAACCTTGCAGAAGTCGCTCCATGTTGTATCGAGTTTCTCTATTGCTGCTAGTCATTGGCTTCGTATCTTTACCTCCGCGATCAGGATTGGCCGGCGATCCAACGCCCAGCGATAATGTCCCTACGCAGGGCGATCATGCCGGTTCTGACAATCCCCAACGCCCGAATGTCGTCTTTATCCTCTCCGACGACCAAGCTTGGACCGACTACGGGTTCATGGGGCATCCTGTAATCAAGACTCCACATCTGGATCGATTGGCTTCGCAGAGCGCGGTCTTCAAACGCGGTTACGTGACTACTGCGCTATGCCGACCATCGTTGGCAACGCTGATTACCGGGCTGTATCCATACCAGCATGGCATTACAGGAAACGACCCTTCGCCGGAGTTAGCCCCGGTGAACTCGCCCGAGTATGCCAAGCTTCGCGAGCAACTGATTAGCAAGATCGATCGAGTGCCTACGTTGCCAAGAATGTTGGGGGAAGCGGGCTATCTGAGCCATCAGTCCGGTAAGTGGTGGGAAGGTTCCTTCCAGCGCGGCGGCTTTACGCACGGGATGACCAAAGGTTTTCCTAACCACCCCAACGGCAGACACGGCGATGAGGGTTTGACTATCGGTCGCGAGGGATTGCAGCCGGTGTTTGACTTTATTGATATGGCGACTGCTGAAAAGAAGCCGTTCTACATTTGGTACTCGCCGTTTCTACCACACACACCGCACAATCCTCCGGAGAGAATTCTCAGCAAGTACCGCGACAAGGTCGAATCGCCTCATGTCGCTAAGTACTACGCCATGTGCGAGTGGTTCGACGAGACGGTTGGCCAGCTTGCCAGCCGCGTGGAAGAGAAAGGTTTAGCTAGCAATACACTGTTCGTTTACATCTGCGATAACGGCTGGATTCAAAAGCCCGATGAAGCTGGTTACGCGCTCAGATCCAAGCAATCCCCGAACGAAGGCGGCGTTCGCCAGCCCATTCTTTTGAGGTGGGACGGTGTGATTAAGCCGGCTCAATACGATCAACTGGCCAGTTCGATCGACATTGTCCCTACCATTCTCAGCGCCGCCGGATGCAAAGCTCCCGAAAACCTGCGAGGACTGGATCTGATGCAATTGGCTCGGGACGGCAAGCCTCTAGAGCGCGACACAATTTTCGGCGAGGGCTATTCGCACGACGTCTTGGACCTCGAAAATCCCAACAAAACCTTGCTCTATCGCTGGGCCATCCGCGGAAAATGGAAGTTAATCCTCACTTACGACGGTGAAGTCGGCAAACGCTATGCTAGCAGCCACCCACGCTCCGTTCGATCTCCGCAGCTATTCGATCTTTCCTCAGATCCCTGGGAAGAGACTAACCAAGCTGAAAAGATGGAACCAGTCGTGGCCGACTTGACCGCGGAATTGAATCGTTGGTTTCGGGTCGAAAAACAGGTTTCTGAGCGATAGTTGAGCCAAGAGATCGCCCCACCCTTTGGCTAGAGATCCCTGTGGTTTCTGAGGGTTCTCATCAAAACTTAACGATCAAATAGTTGACAACGCCCCTCATGCCGGTAATCTAGGAGGATTGTGCGCGGGTGATTCTGCGCGCACTCTGCCCAAACGTTGCAATAATTACCACCCGAAAAGTTTCCAGAATGGTGTTTGAGATGCAAAAGCTTAAGCTTGCTCTCCTGATGATTGTCACGATTTGCGGTTCCAACGCTTATGGACAACTGCCGCTGACCTATGATGCAGGTAGTGCGGATATAACGACTCAAGGCGTTGTTCAGAATGTTGGCCCCGACGCGGTATGGAATACGACCAACAACTTCTGGGTAAATAGCCTGGGAGCTCAATCGTCTTTTTCGAACGGCAAC
>CAYWNG010000173.1:0-10750 GCA_964458685.1 uncultured Pirellulaceae bacterium | reverse complement strand
CTACGGCACGTAGTTAATTCTACTCCGTCGAAATAATCGTGTGTTGCCGGATCGACCGTCGAGGAATTCGCCAACTTCCACGAATAAACCGTCACCTACAGGAACGAAGTCTGCGTAGACTTTGTTTCTACATTGATCCTGCGACCAAGCTGAAGCTCCATGAAGATCCTAATCACCTTTGGCACACGACCTGAAGCCATCAAGATGGCTCCACTGGTTAAGTCACTGCAAGCCTGTAACGGTTTGCAAGTGAAAGTGTGCGTTACGGCCCAGCATCGCCAAATGCTCGATCAAGTCTTGGGACTGTTCGACATCATTCCAGACTTCGATTTGAATTTGATGCGAGCTGGTCAAACTCTCACCGATCTGACTTGCAATATACTTCAAGGCATGAACTCCGTTCTAGCCGAGTTTCAACCAGACTGGGTCTTAGTACACGGCGATACTACAACAGCGATGACGGTTAGTTTGGCCGCTTTCTATAAACAGGTTCGCATCGGGCATGTCGAAGCTGGCCTTAGAACGAATAACTTGCTATCGCCATGGCCGGAAGAAGCGAATCGCCAAATCACGGGACGATTGGCTTCATTGCATTTTGCTCCAACACCGCAAGCTCGACAAAACTTGCTAGCCGAGAACGTTCCCGAGGATCGAATCCACGTAACCGGAAATACCGTCATCGACGCGCTGCTCAACGTTAGCAAGCGAATTGATACCGATCCTGAATTGGCCAAACAGCTCGCCACTCAATTCCCGTTTCTCGATCCCGACAAGCGATTGATACTGATCACGGGCCATCGTCGTGAGAACTTCGGCGATGGATTCGAGTCGATCTGCCGAGCGCTTGCCGAAATAGCTGAAGACAAATCGGTTCAGTTGGTCTACCCCGTGCACCTGAACCCCAATGTACAAGAGCCTGTGTCGAGACTTCTTGGAAAGCATGATCGAATCGTGCTTATTCCGCCGGCTGACTACTTGCCCTTCATTTACTTGATGAAGAAGAGCCACATTATTCTAACCGACTCCGGCGGCATCCAAGAGGAAGCCCCGTCCTTGGGTAAGCCAGTGTTGGTAATGCGGAATACAACGGAACGCCCCGAGGCCGTCGAAGCAGGCTCGGTAAAGCTAGTCGGAACAGATGCGAATCAAATCGTTAAGCAAACTCAACTGCTCCTGCAAGACAAAGCTGCCTACGATCAAATGGCGTTTGCACACAATCCCTATGGTGATGGTAATGCCTGCTCACGAATTCGTGACGTACTGACAAACATCGCCTCGAAGCCCAACTGAGCTGAAAACAAGAGTCAAGGAAAACTGTGAGCATTCCGTATCTTTGCCTGATGCTATTTGGACTCAGCTTGTGCATATTTTTAATTGCCAAAGCTGTTCTGGCTGATGGACTGCGCGCGTTTGTTTCCAGCCCGTTCTGTCTGTTCTCGGTTTACTTCGGCTTAATCCACTTTCTGACTCCAGCGATCAAGCACCTCGCGGGCTTCTACCGTTATCAGACAAGTTATAGTGAATCGACCTGCGTCTACATCGGCATGCTAACTTTCGGAGTCTATCTAGCTTGTTGGTTTCTGCTGAGAGAACTGCAGTTTCGTTTCCCTGCTGACATCGAGGTCGGCCCAAGCTACGACAGACTTTTTCCTGTCCTAGCATTTGCGATGATACTCTTCGCGCTGGGCGCCCTGGCCTCTTATCAAGATTATCGTACCATCACGCAGAATGTTGGCATGGACAACTTTCTCAGCGATAGACACGAAGCTGCCAGCGAGCGCGGCATAGCTCGAGTCCTTTCCAACTTGATGGTGATCGGATTCATGCTATTTGTTTCGGCTGTGGCTTCAGACCGATTCAATCTTTCGCGGATCATCATTCTGGCAGGCATGGCAGCGCTATCAATGTACTACTATGGCTTGATCTCAAGTCGCAATAGTATCCTGATCTTAATTCTCTTCGGAACAATGTCGTTCATCCTGGGCAGCCGGTCGATTCGCTTTGCGACGCTGCAGATCAATAAGATTGGGATGCTGGGGATCGTCCTTATCTCAACAATGTGCGTGATGTATTTCATCACGCTCGAGCGGTATAGCGTCTCTGATACATCAGCGGCTCAAGAGCGTCTAAGCAATGCTGCACTTTATGCAATGGATGGGGCCTTTGGAAACGACGAAGCGTTGCTTTGGCTCTGGGAGAACGAGTTTCCACTGCAAATGGGCGAAACTTATTTGGCAGCATGTACCAATATCATTCCTCGATACTTCTGGCCAGAAAAACCGCTGGGGGGAGGACCTGTGTTGATCAACATGATCAACCCCGGTGCTTACGAAATTGGCGCTAAAGGGAATAACTCGCTAACGACTGGCTTTTTGACAGAAGCCGTCATGAATTTTGGTTTCGCCGGCGCATTGCTCGTAGTGGTGGCATGGGCCGCTGTCGTACACATGGTAATGCGACAGCTAGCGAGCAGCACTAGCATTTATTGGAGAAATACTTTTCTGATCATCTGGGTCACGCTTTGCTCCGGCTTCATTCATATGGAGTTCCTCGGGTACGTTGTCAAACTGGGTATGTTCATCTTGCCACTACTGGTTGGTGCTCTACTGATGCCTCGGTCAGTAATGATTCTTGATGAAGAAGAGCTGGATGAAGGTACTTCGGAAGCCAGCGATGAAGAATCTGCTTTCGACGAAGAAGAGGACGAAGACTTTGAAGATGATGAATTAGACGGAGAGGATGATGAATTAGACGATGATGAATTAGACGATGAGGAGGATGACTACGAGGACGAGGAAGAAGACTTCGAAGATGAAGATGAAGATGAAGATGAAGATGACGACGAGGACTGGGACGAAGAAGAGTTGGACGATGATGAAGAGTTAGAGGATGACGAGGATTGGGACGAAGACGACGACGATGATGATGACGGCGATGACGATGACGATGTCGATCACGAAGACAGGCCTCGCGCAAGCATAGACGAACAGGACGAGGATTCCTTTGCAAACCGGCGACGCTTTCGACGAAATCGAACCGATGCCACGGAGGATTCACCTTGATTCTGAAAATTGCCTACACGTTATCCCGTGAAATGACCCTCTTCAATCTGCCTTTCTTCCGGCGTTTGAGAAATGCTGTTTACGGTCGATACCTGAATTGTCCAGGTATCAACGTTGATAAGCAGGTCAAGATACAACCGTTGCATCGCAATGCTCAATCGAGCATTCAAGTTGGAAAAGACCTGCATATCGGCGCGCATGCAACAGTGGATTGCTCGGGACAACTTGTCCTGGGTGATCGAGTGACGATATCGGAAGGAGCCAAGATCTTCACGCACGATCATCCCATCGATGGTGCCTCGGTAGACTGGCGAAAAAACCCCGTTCAATTCAGGTCGCTGACCATTCACAACGATGTGTGGATCGGCGCCAATGCAATCATCTTGAGTTCTGTGGGCGAAATTGGTGAAGGAGCTGTCGTGGCTGCCAATGCTGTGGTCACTCGCCCCGTCGAACCGCTGTCGGTGGTAGCCGGCGTTCCTGCCAAGCATATTCGCTATCGATCGATCCATGAATAAGATTGTTGCTACATTTCCGTTCCTCTTGTACATCGCAGGCCTTGGCGCGCTCCTGGTCGCCGACTTGTTGGTCACGACTTTTTTGCCCGACCAGCAAGTAGCGCAGTGGGCCGCGATTCGATCGTTCATCGGAATTAGTTCGGTTCTTTGCTTGGTTGGGCTGGATCAAGTTTTGGTTCGAACTCCCGAGTCCTCGTTTCGCATTCTCGGTCTCCTGCTAGTTCAAATTCCACTGATCTCTCTGCTGATTGCATTTGCGTATCGATTCTACGATGCCGAAACCAATTCTATCCTTGTGTTTCTGGTCAGCGTTGGAACTGCAGGCAGCTTAGCTCTCTTCCAATTCTTTCGCACTCACGGAAAACGATTCGCCGCTCAATGGTCCCAGCAGGCTTGGAAGATCCTGGTGGGCATCTACTTTACAGTTACGGTTCTGCAAGGCAGTGACTTCAGCATTTGGCTTGCTGTCACCTTCGTAACGATCTTGGGCCTGGTCCTCTCCATGATTCCATTACGAGTTAAACTTCCAGAGCAAAAGGAGGAACCCAAGTCCTATGGCTGGATCTACTCGATCGGCTTCCGCAGCTTGACGACTTCACTCCTGCTGGCGCTTTCGATCTATGCTGAACAGTTCGTCGTTGGGTCCGAGACTGACGTATCACAAGCTGCCTATTACTTTGCTCATACAACCTACTTCCTGCTACCTGCATCAGTGTTAAACGGATACCTTGCCTTTACGATTGCTCCTTGGCTTCGTGAGCATAAGGACCTTTATCTGCGTCAAAAGAGCGAGCACGCGTTTCGATGGATTGCGATCTTAGTCGTCTATTCCGTTGCGTTGAGCCTCTTCGGATACTTTGCCTGGAAGCTCATGCGAAGTGAAGGTGTTGAGCCGAGTCTACCGATTCAGATCGCGATGCTGGTATCCGGGATGGCGCGCACTGCGTACACCTTTCCTGCGGGATTTGTTGGCGCATTTGGCACAGCCAAGATCTTCGATGGCTGGATCATTTTTCAAACGATCAGCTTTGGCTTGGCGATCGCAGTCTATTGGCTGCTCAGCCGACAATTCCATCTGGATGTTATCATTGCTATTTCGATCGCCAGCACGTTCAACTGGGTTACGCGTATGGTCGTAGGCTTTTCACTCGTTTATAAGCTAGAGAAGAGCCTTGCCTAACAACACCTCGACATATTATTTCATTGCTCCTCTGCCGGCTCTGGCCAAACGAACTCGCCTTGCGAAGATGGCTGATCATTTCACTGGGCGTGGAGTTCAAATTGATTTCGTCGGCTGGGAGCGTCTACCCGACGAACTGAAGACGCTGCGATCTAGTAATTCTCTGGTTCGCGAGCGGACGATACTTCGCGGCGGCGGATACTCATCGCGCAAAGCTCGAATGATGTATCCCGTCTGGATGATCTGCGTATTTTTCTGCGTATTGAGATTGGGCTTTCGACGCAATGTCTTTTGTCTAGGCTGGGAAACTGCCTTTCCAGCGCTCATCGCTTCGGTAGTCACTCGATCCAAGATCATTTTCGACGACGCGGACCGATTTTCATTGATCGTCAGGCTGCCGGGAGTGTTGCACCGACTACTTCAGCTTTTGGAGAGATGGGCCTCAAGGCGAGCGCTTGTGCATATCGTGCCAAGCTTCAGCAGGTACGAATGGAAACACGATCGGATGATGCCTCTTCGCAATACACCGCTTTCGCATGAGTTTGATGAGGCCAAACGCCGAACTCCGCAGCGAGTCGATGCAGACTTGGTGATTTACGCCAACGGTTGGCTCGGCGAGACGCGCGGCGCCCCTGTTTTCCTCGAGCTTGCCAATCGATTACAAAGCTGCCCCAAGAATGTTCGCATCCTAATCGCTGGTCGAGTCGATTCTCCAGCCGGTCAACAGTTGATTGCCCACCCAAAAGTCAATTACCTGGGGGAAGTTAACCAAATACAAGCTCTGTCGTACTATCCGGTATCGGACGTAGTACTGACCTACTACGATCCACGCGTTGAGATCAATCGCAAAGCCGAATCGAACAAATGGGGCGATTGCGTTTTCTTTGGCGTTCCATTTATCGTCAACGCAGAAGTCGAAACCGCAACGCCCTTCATCGCTGCTGGTGCTGCCATCGCTATACCTTACCACGACGTCGACGCACTATATGAACATGTTCTAGGCTTAACGTCGGATAGAGCTAAGTTGGATTCACTGCGGTCCAAGCTGCTGCCGTTTCGCGAAGAATATCCTGTCTTTGATCAACAGCTCGATCAACTCATAACGTATCTAAGTTAACCAGGAGAAGAAGACACTATGATCAAACTTCTGAGGAAGCTAGAGAAGCTGTTCGGACTGGCCTGCATTCGTTATGCGCCGGTGATTCGTCCTGGTTTTGCTACAAAGATGGCGATCTTCTTTTATGGCAGATGGGGCATGAAGTTTGTGGGACGCCCCAACTACCTCTCAGCAAGAATCAACTTTGATGGCACAGATTACGGTCTGATTGAAATTCACGAAGGCGTCACCATATCGTCGTACGTACGAGTGTTGACCCACGATTGGTCCCTAAACACCATCGCTAAGTCGATCGGTTACTTTAGTCCTAAGCCGATCGGCGCGATTCGTCCCGTATCGATTGGACCATACTCCTTTGTCGGCACTGGTAGCATCATCATGCCCGGTGCCGTGATTGGAAAAGGATGCCTCATTGGAGCTGGAACTGTCGTTCGCGGAACGATCCCAGACTTCAGCATTGTTGTTGGCAGTCCCGGTGAAATTGTCGGCGACTCGCGTGACTTCATGCGAAAGCAATTTGAGCGACTTAAGATACCATTGCCAACAGAACTAACACCTCAATAAAACTTACAACTGTCACAATCGTTACTGGCTGAACTGGATACTTCTGTTGCGGCACAATGGCAACTTGTATTCTCAGTCCCCCAAAACTAATGTGGCACGATGAACTCCTCGGAAGACTGGAATTACTATGTATGACGTATGTGTAATTGGATTGGGCTATATTGGCTTGCCGACAGCCTCCATTTTTGCGACTAAGGGTCTCAAAGTGGTTGGCATTGACGTCAGTGCCCATGTTGTCGAAACAATCAACAAGGGTCAGATTCATATCCATGAACCTGATCTAGACATCTTGGTCAAAGCTGCGGTCCAAAGCGGAAATCTTTGCGCTAAGACAAAGCCCGAGCCTGCTTCGACATTCATTATCGCAGTGCCTACGCCGTTTCTTGAGAGCGACGAGGGACTCAAGCCTGACCTATCCTACATTCAATCGGCGATCCGATCGATTGCTCCGGTCGTCAAAAAGGGAGATCTGATCATTCTTGAATCGACCAGCCCGGTCGGCACAACAGAACTGATGTGCCAATGGTTGTTAGAAGAGCTGAAGGAACCTGCCCAGTCGGATGATTTTCTCTTTGCGCATTGTCCCGAGCGAATTCTGCCTGGACAGATGCTGAAAGAGCTTGTGTCTAATGATCGTATCATTGGTGGTTTGACTCCGCAGGCAGCCGAACAGGCGAAGACGCTTTACGAGTCCTTCTGTAGCGCCGAGATCTTCTTGACCGACGCTCGCACAGCCGAAATGGCGAAGCTCACCGAGAACTCCTTTAGAGACGTCAACATCGCTTTCGCCAACGAGCTTTCAATTCTGTGTGAAGACCTTGGCGTTGACGTTTGGGAATTGATTCGTTTGGCCAATCGGCATCCTCGAGTCAAAATTCTTCAGCCTGGCCCCGGCGTTGGAGGTCACTGCATCGCCGTCGATCCGTGGTTTATCGTGGCAGCTTGCCCCGACAAGGCTCGACTGATCAAGACAGCGCGTCAAGTCAACGACTCGAAGCCCAAGTATGTCGTCGATCAAGTTATTGAGCGAGCTTCGCGTTTCAAGAATCCTGTTGTAGCCTGCTTGGGACTAGCGTTCAAAGCCGACGTCGATGATTTGCGTGAGAGCCCAGCTCGGTGGATCGTTGAACAATTGGCTGAGCAACTTGACGGAAAAATCCTTGCCTGCGAGCCTCACATCACCGCTCTTCCCAAACAGCTTGAAGGGAAAGCCACGCTGGTAAGTACCGACGATGCAATCAAGCAAGCGGATATCATCGTATTGTTAGTCGATCACAAGCCTTTCAAGAAGATTCCGAAACGAGTCCTAAACGAACGCGTCGTGATCGACACACGCGGCATTTGGTCTTGATCCTAAGCTCATTCAACTGAACTATTGTGAAACAGATATTACAAGACCTAGCCAGCGGAGAAACGTCCATTGTAGGTGCCCCTGCGCCTCGCGTTACTCCGCGCACTGTTCTGGTAGAAACGCGGGCCTCGTTGATTTCCGCGGGTACCGAACGGATGTTGGTCGAGTTCGGAAAGGCTTCGTACATCGAGAAAGCTCGTAAGCAACCCGAGAAGGTCAAGGCTGTTCTAGAGAAGATCAAGACAGATGGACTTTTCTCGACGGTTGAAGCAGTACGTTCAAAGTTAGCGCAGAAGCTGCCGCTGGGCTATTGCAACGTCGGCATTGTCCACGAAGCTGGGCATCTTGTTCAAGGTTTCAAAGTTGGAGATCGCGTTATCTCTAACGGACCGCACGCGGATATTGTCCGAGTCCCTGGAAATCTCCTAGCAAAGATCCCCGACAACGTCTCGGATGAATCGGCCACGTTCGCAGTGGTGGCTAGTATCGGCTTGCAGGGAATTCGACTTGCAGCGCCGACGCTGGGTGAGAGCTTTGTGGTCACTGGAGCTGGCTTGATTGGCTTGCTGACTATTCAGCTTCTTAAAGCCAATGGATGTCGAGTCCTCGCGATCGATTTTGACGATAGAAAGCTCGAGCTAGCCAAGAAGTTTGGCGCAGAGGTCTGCAATCCAGGCTTAGGTCAAGATCCAGTTGCGGCAGGCAAGGCCTTCAGTCGTGGTCGAGGCGTTGATGGTGTCATTATCACAGCCTCAACTGCATCGAATGATCCCGTTTCGCAAGCGGCTCAAATGTGTCGCAAGCGGGGAAGAATCATTTTGGTTGGCGTGGTCGGATTGCAGCTCAATCGATCCGAGTTTTATGAGAAGGAACTCAGCTTTCAAGTCAGTTGCTCATACGGCCCAGGTCGATACGACGCGGCATACGAAGAGCAGGGGCACGACTATCCGCTTGGCTTTGTACGCTGGACGGAACAGAGAAATTTCGAAGCTGTGCTCGACATGATGTCGATGGGACAACTGGATACACAATCCTTGGTGACTCATCGCTATGACTTTAACGATGCGATCCAAGCTTATACCGCGCTGACAGACGATAAAACGGCCCTAGGAATCGTACTCAACTATACAGATCCGCTGGAAAGTCGCATCACATCGACTGTCACGCTAAGTAGTAGCAGCCAGCTTGATGCCACCAAGCCAGTTATCGGTTTCATCGGAGCTGGCAACTATGCTTCGCGCGTGCTTCTGCCAGCATTTCGAGCCTGCGGAGCACAGACATTTGGTGTGGCGACATCTGGAGGCGTCTCGGCTACAACGCATGGTGAAAAGATGGGAGCCACCATCGCCACCAGCGATGCGGAGGGACTGATACAGGACAATCGCGTCAATACAGTCGTTATTGTTACGCGACACGACTCACATGCCAAGTTTGCCGCGTCAGCGCTTGACCATGGCAAACACGTCTTTGTTGAGAAGCCACTTGCCATCGATGCGGAAGGCTTGGAACAAGTTCGACGAGCCTACGAAAAATCACACAGTCCTGGAATGCCTGGTCCACAACTGATGGTTGGTTTCAATCGTCGGTTCGCTCCACATGTCGTGAAGATGAAGGAGTTGATCGAACCAGTTCGCGAGCCCAAGAGCATTCAAATGACTATGAATGCTGGGGCAATACCCGCTGATCATTGGACGCAAGATATCAGCACTGGCGGCGGACGGATTATTGGTGAAGCTTGCCATTTTGTGGATCTCATGCGGTTCTTGGTCGGTTCCAAAATCGTTTCGATCCAGGCTCGAAAGATGGGCGATACGTCGTCGCGAGCAGTTACTGAAGATGTGGCGTCGATTGTGCTTGGATTTGCCGACGGCTCGCTTGGTACAATCAACTACTTCGCCAATGGCGCGGCCAGTTTTCCTAAAGAGCGAGTCGAACTATTTGCTGCCGGTCGAGTGCTTCAGTTGGACAACTTCCGTCAACTGAACGGGTTTGGATGGCCGGGTTTTCGCGCGCTGAAGCTGTGGAAGCAAGATAAAGGTCAACAAGCCTGTGTCGCTGCATTTTTACAAGGTCTAAAAACTGGAACGCCGGCTATTCCCGTCGATGAGATCTTTGAAGTGGCCGAAGCCACACTCAAGATCGCCGACCAGTTACGCGATCAACGGTAACCAACTCATCGTGGGCTCAAATCTCGATAAGCTAGTAACGTATCGATCGCTTGGAGTAGTGAATCTACTTCGCGTGGTGACCTACCGACTTGGAGTTCGTTTTGGAATCCATCCAGTTCAGAAAGCTCAAGCAAGTTTCGGTACGGGATCGTTTTGGCGAGAACTCAGCAGCCCACAACAAGTTAGCGAAGGTGCACAGTCATTTGAGCCGCTTCTGTTCAGCAAACATCCGCTGCAATACTTGACTCAACAAGCAAATCAAATTCCCAATTGGCATTGCAACCAACTAACCGGAGTCATCCTCAACGACACAAAGCGTCCGTGGTGGTTGATCTCTGACTTCTCCAATGAAGTGGGAGACATCAAGACTGTCTGGGAACTCTCGCGAATGGACTGGGCTCCATGCTTTGCTATAGCTGCCGCTCAAGGTCATCGCGATTCGCTGACGAAACTCAATGAGTGGATTGAAAATTGGTGCGTTGAAAATCCACCGTATCTTGGGCCTAACTGGAAGTGTGGCCAAGAGGCTTCGATTCGCCTGATGAACATCGCTCTGGCAACGTTTTTTTTGCAACAATGGGATGCCTGCTCAGACAATCTGCAACAGTTCGTTGAAGTGCATTTGAAGCGAATTGCGCCGTCTGTCTCTTATGCGATTGCTCAGGACAACAATCACGGATGCCCTTATTCACGATCGTCACCTCTCCCCTCCTCCATACCCTTCTCTCTCCCTTGGTCTATGTGCATGGCTTTCTGTCTGTGTGTCTGTATGTCTACCTGTCTGTGTGTC
>CAYWNG010000172.1:0-10801 GCA_964458685.1 uncultured Pirellulaceae bacterium | reverse complement strand
ATCAGCAATGTGAATGAAGCTCCGACATTAGCCACAGCGACCTACACGACTGATTCGATCACGCCAATTCAACTCACAGCCCCTGGCTTACTAGCTCTTGCAGTTGATCCAGAGAATGATCCGCTGAGCATTCAGATGATCACTCCACCGAGTAGCGGATCGCTGACGATTCTAGCCGGCGGTGCACTGTACTATTCGCCGAGCCTTTCCTTCAGTGGAACAGTGACATTTGTAGCACAAGTGACAGACGGTGCTTTTACGGTTCAAACGACTTTCACCATTGTTGTGACTGAAGCTCTAGCTCCGCCGCCGCCGCCACCACCTCCTCCTCCGCCACCACCTCCATCTGGAGATGGAAGTGGAAGCAGTAATGGTGGAGGTACTACCAGCAATTCCGGCACTACCGACAATGGCGGCGGAGTAGTTGCTCCACCACCAAGCGACAGCAGCTCAAGCGGCAGCCCATCCAGCGGCGCAGCATCGATTGCAACCAGTGAAGCTACGAATGCGGTTGATGGCGTATTGATCGATTCGTCGAACAAAATGTCACCGACTAGCATTAGCGCCTTAGCCGATGCACTAAACCTGCTGAAATCCAATCGTCTGAATGTTCACACGGACTTCCATATTGCTGATGCTGGAAGCAGTACGTTGACACAGCGCATGGTCACTGCGTCATTGCAGCAACTGGAGGATTCACAACTGATCAGCAACGAGCAAAAAGAGATTGCCGTCAAGCAATTCCACGTCAACGTCGACAACGTTGTCGTTACCGCGTTGAGCACCGGTGTGGCCATCTGGGCCATGTACATCGGCCAAGTCGTGATTACGCTTCTCTCGACCTCAGCAACTTGGATTCAAGTCGACCCGTTGGTTGTACTTCAAGGTAAGGCAACCGATGACGAAGTGGAATCGCTCGCCCCCGAAGAACGTTTGTTCGATGATTCGCACTAGGTGTACCGAAGTGCTCCAAGACCATCTCAAAAAGCCATCTTATTTTGGGATTCGCAAGACTACTGGTAAGTCTGCCTACGTATCGTATTTCCAACGGTAGGGCAATTCTCTATGTCTTAGCGATCCGCGACAGGGAAAGCCTAGCGTTGGGCGAGCTTGACCTGTGGTCGCTGCGTGAGCACAATGAACAGATAGTGCTCCAGTGATAAAGTTCGAGTACTAGTGGTTAGATTGAATAGGTGGTTCGCAATTAGTTTGCAGACAACCACTATCTCGCATCAACTAGTTGAAACTCAAGATCGTCATGAATTCGATGAACATTAGAAAAATTGCATTTTGCATGCTGATGCTCATCGTAGCCTACACGGGGCCTCGACCTGTTTACCATAGCCACGAGCGGTTTCTTGATTTGGTGGGTGGTGGTTCGAGCCTCTCGAAGCATCTCGCGCAGTATCATTCTAGCCATTCGGAATGCCCTGCTCCCCAGTCGGTGCATTGCCATTGGATTTGCGGCGACCTCTTTGACGCATCCAGTGTTGACCATAGTTCTGCCAACTCAGGTTTCGTCGCTACGGCATGTGAAACACAGTTTCAGTACGACTTAGACTTCCCGTCGGTTAGCTCTTTGTTTTTTCTTGTCGTCGACGAACTCGCACCAGACTCTATTGCGAATGCAAGAACTGGCTCAGTCGCCTCCGTCTCCAACCCTCTTCAGGTTCTTCAGTGCTTTTGCGTCTGGATTTGTTGATCTAGGTCGCTTTCTTTTCAGCACATGAGAGTCGACTCCGTTACGTGGAGCGTCGTACTCACTTCATTTGCTTCGCATGCGTTTTATTCATTTCGCTTTTATCTCTCCACCCTTAGCGGTGAATCATGAATACATCTCTAACGATCTTCCGCGCGCTCTCGCAAAAATTTCGCAAGTATCTTTTGATTGGCCTTGTTGCAATTGCAGGAATTGGACTTGCTAGCTGGTACTTGCTTCATCTTCGCCAATCAAAGCAGGCAGAAAAACTCGCTCGCGAAGAAATGCAGAATGTCTCCAACCAGCAAGCCCCGAAGAAAGTTGCTTCGTCTAACGCGACGACTATCATCACACAATCCACTTGGGAAAGTAAAGGCATCGTCGTCAAACCTGTCGAGAAGTTACCCTTCGTTGAGTCAATTCGTCTAACGGGACGAGTGTCGCTCAACGAAGACCAAATCTCGCACATCTATCCAATGGTCGAGGGGTCCGTCGATCAAGTACTTGTTGGACTAGGACAATTGGTCCAAGCTGACGATGTCCTGGTCGTGGTTCACAGCCGCGTCGTTGGGCAAGCCAAGCTTGAGCTCTATCAGGCTAGGCTATCTTTCGAAATGGCCGAAGTCAAAGACAAACTTCAACAGGAGATCGCGGAGAATACTCGTGGGCTGCTCAAGGCCCTGCGAGAGTTCACTAGCATAACCGAAATCGAATCCAATTTTCGCAATCGAACTATGGGAGAGTATCGCGAACGCTTATTGTTGGCCTATTCCAACTACTTGAAATCCGACGCTGATCTGCAAAGGATAGAAGGGATTGCAAGCGAAGGAGCGATTTCTACGAAGCAACTTCACTACGCACAGGCCGCGCGAAACGCGGATCAAGCGACTTTTCAATCGCGTATCGAGCAAGTCGAATTCGAACTTCAAACTGCTCTCGTTCTTTCAGCTCAAACAGTCAAGGAAGCATCGACTCGAGTTGCTGTGGCTGAAACCAATTTGCGAATCCTCGGATGCGAAGAGAAGGATATAGAAGCCATCGATCCTAAATCGCAAGGTCAAGCGATTTCGGACTATTCGATTCGCGCACCCTTTGCTGGAACCGTTATCTCCAAGGACGTTACGGTGCGTGAGCAAATCCGCCCCGATGCACAGATCCTCAGTATTGCAGACTTGTCCACGGTATGGATTACCGCTGACATTTACCAGCAGAACGTACCGCTCTTGAGCTCAATTGCAGGAAAGCCAGTTAAGGTCCATAACGACGCATGGCCAGATCGTTGGTTTGAGGCCAAGATCTTTTACACCGGCGAAATCATGGATGAGTCCACTCGTACGATATCGATGAGGGCTGTGGCAGAGAATAAGGAACATCTACTCAAGCCTGGGATGTTCGTGACAATCGAACTCAGTGGTGAGACCGATCAACAACCGGTCGTACAAATTCCTACCACTAGCGTGCTTGAATACCAGTCTTCACAGTTTGTTTTCGTCCACCAAGAAGGAGACAAATTTCAGCGTCGAGAAGTGAAGCTTGGACAAAGCAATCAACGTCAAAGCGTTGTGCTAAGCGGACTCAGCGAAGGCGAGTCTATTGTGGTTGAGGGTGGTTTTATCCTCAAGTCTCAAATGCTGGCCGAACTGATGGGTGAGGAGTAAACCTGATGATCAACAACCTTATCGATTGGTCGCTCAACAACCGCTTCATCGTCATGCTGATGGCAATTGTCGTTATGGGGATGGGAGTTATCTCTGCCACGACCATTCCTCTAGACGCCGTGCCTGATCTCACCAATGTCCAAGTCCAAGTGCTCACCAATTCACCCGCTTTAGGGCCAGTAGAGGTCGAGCAGTTCATTACCTTTCCGGTTGAGAATGCGATGAGTGGCGTTCCGAAGGTCTCCGAAATACGCTCGATCAGCCGCTTCGGTTTAAGCGCTGTCACCGTCGCTTTCGAAGAGGGAACGGACATCTATTGGGCACGCAATCTTGTGAGCGAACGGCTGCTCAAAGCCAAAGAGAACATACCGCCGGGTATGGGAACGCCTGAGCTTGGTCCGATCGCAACCGGAATGAGCGAGATCTTTCAATTTGAAGTTCGCGGTGAAGCAGGCTCAGGGCATTCGCTCAGCGATCTGCGAACAATTCTGGATTGGCAGATAGCGTTTCAGCTTCGTAGCGTACCAGGTGTCATAGAAGTCAACACTTTCGGTGGCGAACTGAAGACTTACGAAGTTCAAGTCGACCCCGCCAAATTACAAAATTATGGCATCGCCTTAGATCACGTCTTCCAATCTTTGCAAGAGAACAACGGCAACTCGGGAGGAGGCTACATCATTCACGGCTCCGAACAACGATTGATTCGCGCCGAAGGACTGGTCGGATCGTTGGAGGATATCGGCAACATTGTTCTTGATAGCCGGAAGGGTACTTCGATTCGCATTCGCGATGTCGCCGATGTTCGTTTTGCTCCCATGCTTCGACAGGGCGCCGTGACTCGCGATGGGGATCGTGAGGCGGTTATTGGAATGGTGATGATGATCATGGGCGGTAACTCGCGGCAGGTTGTCGGCGATGTCAAAAGCAAGATCGAAGAAATTCGAAAATCCTTGCCTAGCGGTGTAACAATTGAGCCTTTCTATGACCGGACCGAGCTAGTTGCAAAAACAATTTTCACTGTGGGTGAGAACATAGGGTTAGGAGTTTTTCTGGTCATCGTGATGTTGTTCTTGTTGCTTGGAGATCTGCGGGCTGGGCTGATCGTCGCTGCGGCAATTCCACTGTCAGCAATGAGCACTCTGATTGTGATGAAGTGGGCTGGCATTTCAGCAAACCTCATGAGCCTCGGTGCGGTCGACTTTGGAGTGATTGTCGACGGCGCGGTGGTGATGATCGAGAACTGTATGCGACAAGCAGCTCATGCTCAAGCTAAAACCAAGCCGGGAGATCGGTTACCTCTTTCCGTATATCACCAATCTGCGAAAGAAGTGGGTAAACCCATCATGTTTGCTGGAATGATTGTGATCATTGTGTTCATCCCGATTCTGAGCTTGCAAGGCATGGAAGGCAAGATGTTCAGACCGATGGCGCTGGTCTTCATGACTGCGCTTTCTTCAGCGCTAGTCATGTCGGTTTCAGTAATGCCGGTGATGGCGTCGCTATTTTTAGCTCGCAAGATTTCCGAAAAGGAAACCTTTCTCGTTCGATGGATCAAAACGGCCTATCGCCCTGTTTTGCAATTTGCCATGGCTCGCCCCTGGAAGATGTTTGGTAGCGCGACGGCTTTATTCCTTGTCAGCGCTATCTTGGCTTCACAATTCGGAATCGAGTTCGTTCCAAAGCTGGATGAGGGCGACATCGCGATCCAAGTGACTCGTCTACCCAGCGTTTCACTCGAGACTTCGACCGAGATGACCAAGTCCATCGAGCGTTGTTTGCTGGAGTTTCCCGAGGTAGAGACAGTCGTATCAAAAACCGGCCGTCCTGAAATCGCCAATGATCCGATGGGAGTTTATCAAACGGACGTGATCGTACGACTGAAAGCGCAGGATCTATGGCCGAGCGATCGTACGAAAGCTGAGCTGATCGAAGAGATGCAGAAGTCTCTGGAGGACAAGGTTCCAGGAAATTCGTTTAGCTTCACTCAACCCATTGAGCTGCGTGTGCAAGAATTAGTTGCCGGCGTTCGCTCGGATATTGGCTTAAGCTTGTACGGAGATGATCTGGATGAACTTAAGCGCAAGGGCGACGAACTTGTCAACGCACTCAATAAAGTTCAGGGTGCCGCCGACGTTCAAGCTCAGCAAATCGCCGGTCTGCCGTATCTGCGAGTTATCATCCGTCGCGAGAATCTAGCACAGTACGGCATCAACTCGAAAGCTGTATTGGATGCTGTTTCAACCGTTGGTGGAGTGGTAGTTGGACAAGTATTCGAAGGCCAACGTCGATTCCCGTTGCAAGTGCGACTGAAGCCCGACTGGCGAGTCGATTCGAAACAGCTTGGCGAGATCAAGATTGCCGATCCGGCTGGACGACAAATTCCACTATCGCAATTGGCGACGATCATGGTCGAGGAAGGCCCCGTGGAGATCAGTCGTGATGCTATTCGTCGCCGACTGTTGGTGCAGTGTAATGTTCGAGGTCGAGACTTAGCGGGCTTTGTTGCCGAAGCGCAGCGCGTTGTCGAGCGTGATGTCAAGCTTCAGTCGGGTTACATGTTGCGATGGGGCGGGCAGTTCGAAAACTTACAACATGCCAGCAAGCGACTAGCGATTGCTGTTCCAGTCGCCCTCCTGTTGATCTTTGCGCTGCTGTACATGACTTTTAACTCGATTCGCTTGGCTCTGCTGATCTACTTGAACGTTCCCATTGCAGCTACGGGTGGAATCTTTTTGCTCTGGCTGCGCGATATGCCGTTATCGATTTCCGCGGGAGTAGGGTTCATCGCCCTGTTCGGGATCGCAGTGATGAACGGCGTGGTCTTGGTGGAACACATACGCCACCTCAGTCACACCGGCGTCGCGCTGCGTGATGCGATTTTTGGCGGAGCGCTGGACCGACTACGGCCCGTATTGATGACCGCTTCGTGTGGCGCATTGGGCTTCATCCCCATGGCTGTTTCTAGCAGCTCGGGCGCAGAGGTTCAACGGCCGCTAGCGACTGTTGTCATCGGTGGCTTGGTAACCTCCACCGCGCTAACTCTGATTGTGTTGCCTGCAATCTATCGATGGTTTGAGTCGGAGAAGGAGATCAAAGCGGCTAGCCATTCGCTAGACCATCCATGAAACAACTTGCAACACGCAATAGATGACTAACATGAATGAGGTGATACGGACGGCGTTGGAGATGATTTCGCGAACGATCAGCTCGTTCTTTTCAAATCGAGTCGCTCCAATGACCGCCGAAGATGCAAGCAGCAAAGGCAGATACATGAGCAGATACGCCCAAGACATACTGACAACCATGGTCTACTCCTTTGAAGTGCTCGGGGTGTCGGTGCCATCGTCGCCATCCTTAGCTCGCTTCTTAGGAGCGGGCGGCGGAAGCGGACCGGCGAATGCATCATAAACAGCTAGAATGTTCAGCAGTCCGGCAATCATCGTATACAAGGTTCCTAGCTCAAATCCCGAAGCCGTCTTCTTGTGCCAATCGTCAAGCTGTTGTACTCGATCAGGCGATGCAAAGGGCGCTGGTTCGTGCTTGGGAAAATAGAGCCCGCGAAAAAATGTTGGCTTGTTGCTGCTTTTTCGCCACCCTTGAATTGCGGCTGGTATGGCCGGTGCGCCAACGCCAGCTTGAAGAGCGAATTGCCATCTTCGTTCAATTCCGTTCCATGAAGCGTAGACGCATCTGCCGCCCGAGACAATCAAGCCAATCACAAAGCATGCTGTGATCGAGGTGAAGAAGATTGTCGCTTTGAACGTGCGACGTTGGTAGTAGTGTCCAGCACCGGGAATCAACCAAGCCAAAACCGCAGCAACATAACGATTGTACAGATTGAGGGGCTCGCCATCGGCAATAACGATGTCACCGGTTGGTTCGTTGCTAGTTGTTCTCTTCGCCATTGACGCTGACTGCTAAAGGTGAACATTGGGTGGGGGCCCTGCACTGTCTAGTACCAGACTCCCAGAATGTGGGCTACCCCAAAGAAGTGAGTATTGTAACCAGATACCCTATTCGGAACAGGCGAAAAAAGCTTGTCAAATGCCAAGGAAAACACCCCTCAAAGATCCTTCGGGATCAGATAGGCCCCCTCTCCGTTCGGTTCTTGGCCCGTTGCAACTCTTGCCGGCTTGCGGTCTGATCCTTGATAATGCCCTGTTTTCGGTTTGGCATAAACCCGAGCGAGTCCCTTGAACAACTTAGATGAGCAATTTAGACACAACTGGACCGCCGATACTGCTTTTCTCTGGCCTAGCAGCCAATGCCGACGTCTTTGCAGCTCAGCGATCCGCGCTGCCACAGATTCGAGTGGTCGCCTGGAAACGACCGTTGAATGACGAGAGTCTTCAAGCATACGCTCATCGACTTGCTGCTGACCTGCCTTCACATCAACCGATGATTCTTGGTGGAGCATCCTTTGGCGGGATCGTCGCGCTACACGTTGCCGAAGTTCTTAAGCCCAAGTTGGTTGTGTTGATCGGTTCCGTGCGAAGCCCGGATGAACTGCCCAGATACGTCAAGCTGCTCCGGCCGCTGGGATGTTTAGTTGGTTTGATCCCTGTGAGAGTATTTCAAGCTTTGACGAAGTACGCTCTGAAGTTAGGGCTGATCCCAAAGCGATGGAAGAACCTGGCTGGAATCGCTAAGCAGTTTGTCGAATCTGACCCTGTCGTTTTCAAGTGGTCGTTGAAACAACTTTTGGCGTGGCGAAAAACTCCCAAGGTAACTTGCCCCATACATCAGATCCACGGCGGTCGCGATCACATATTGCCGCTGCGTCACAACGATCCCGTAACGATGATTCCCAAGGGAGGGCATGTCATTTCGCTTAGCCATCCTGCTGAGGTGACCGAGTTCTTAAGAAAAATCTATGAGCAGGAGTTTCCAAACACTCAGCCCAGTTAGCCCCTGCTTGCCATAGTTGGATTCAATTTTCAGAACGTTGCCCGTGGATTTCATAGCTAAACTGCCCTTGCTTCCTAACTTACCCCAAATCTGCCGTTGACCCTTATAGGCAGCTTTGAGGATAATCCAGGGATGAACTCATCGCTTTCATTGACAGCAAATACAAAAGCCTCACTTGAATCGCAGTGCCTCGCCATGGCACAGCGAGCCAAGCGAGCTTCGCGCCTATTGGCAACGCTACCCGGTTCGGTAAAAGACGCTTGGCTTTTGGAGTGCGCCAAGGCCGTTGAAAGTTCGACTTCAGAAATCATCGCTGCCAATGCTCTGGACGTTGCCGCAGCACCTTCGTTCGGACTCAACGCAGCGGCTATCGATCGACTGAAGTTAACAGCCAGTTCGATCGCCAGCATTGCTAAAGGCATTCGCGAAATCGCCGCGCAACGTGATCCTATCGGCGAGACGATCGAAGGCTGGGTGCGACCGAGTGGATTAGAAGTTCGCAAGGTCCGCGTACCTTTGGGAACTGTTTTCTTCATTTACGAATCGCGTCCCAATGTTACCGTCGATGCAGCGGCCATTTGCGTGAAGAGCGGTAACTCAGTGATCCTCCGCGGTGGCAAAGAGGCCATGCATTCTTCGTCGCTGCTTGTCAAAATCATTCAACAAGTCGGTCAGCAACACGGCATTCCAGACGGTTCGGTACAGCTTGTTGAAACAACGGATCGCGATGCAGTTGGGTACTTTTTGCAACTGGACGAGTTGATCGATGTCGCAATTCCACGGGGTGGACGAGGCCTGATTGAACGCGTCGTTCAAGAAGCTCGCATGCCCGTGATCAAACATTTCGATGGCAATTGTCACGTCTACATCGACTCGGCAGCCGATCCGCAGATGGCCATCGACGTTGTAGTGAACTCGAAGTGCCAACGCTTGGGAGTGTGCAATACTTGCGAAAGTTTGCTCGTTCACCAGAGCGTCTCTAAAACGATTTTGCCAAGCGTTGCTAAGGCTTTGATCGCCAATGGCATCGAGATCCGCGGTGATCAAGCGGTTTGTGAATTGCTTCCCGAAACTGTTCGTGGAACGGAAGAGGACTGGCGAGCAGAGTACTTGGCTCCGATCATCAGTGTTTGCATCGTAGCTGATATCGATGCTGCTATCGAACACATCAACCAGTATGGATCGCATCATACCGACGCAATTGTTACTGGTGATCTAAATGCCGCCTTAAAGTTTCAAGCCAAGGTGGACTCGAGCGCCGTAGTCGTCAACGCGAGCACGCGTTTTAACGATGGTGGAGAACTGGGTTTAGGGGCCGAGATTGGAATCAGCACTGACAAATTTCACGCACGCGGCCCATGTGGTGTGCGAGAGCTAACAACTTATAAGTATTTGGTGACCGGATCAGGTCACGTGCGGCAATAAATTCCGTACAGTTGCCAAGGATGGTGAACGATGAGCGAAGATGCACTAGGAAATGAAGAGCTTGAGGAACTGTTGCGCTCGATGGAATCGGGCGGAACAGTTTCACCGACTCCCGTAGCCGCGACTCGAGCTGTCGAAGAAGAGCCGGCAGCCAAAATGGCTTCTAAAGTCGCGGTTCCTCGACAGCGCGTGGTTACGTACGACTTCAAGCGACCGGAGCGAGTCGGTAAGGACCAGATGCGAGCGCTTCAGTCGCTGCATGAAGGATTTGCGAGAAACTTTGGCGCGACGCTCTCCGCACTGTTACGAACATTGGCCGAGTCCAAGCTGATCAGCGTCGATCAATTGACCTACAGCGAGTTTGTTTACAGCCTGGAAATTCCTACTTGTTTCAACCTGCTTCGTCCTGCGCCGTTGGACGGCAACTGGATTTTGGACATTAGTCCTAGCATTCTTTATCCCATGATCGATCGGATGTTAGGCGGAAAGTCCAGCGGCGATAGCACTCTCAAGCGGCCGTTGAGCGATATCGAGCTTCGTTTGACTAGCCGCGTGACCAGCGCATTTCTGCGCAACCTTCGCGAAGCATGGATGAACGCAGTGACTCTCGATATTCAAGTTGAACGCGTCGAAAGCAATCCGCAACTCGTCCAGATCGTACCTCCCAACGAAGTTGTCATTCTGGTGAGTCTTGAAATCGTAGTTGCTAACACTCGCGGCACGATCAACCTTTGTATCCCTTTCAATACGATCGAGCGCATCGGCAGCAAGCTGACCAGCAACAGTTGGATTGGCTACGCATCGTCGCGAAGCAATGCAAAAACATCCAATCAGATTGAAGCGTTGATCGATACCTCGTCCGTGGAAGTGGTGGTCGACTTAGTGAATACCGACATTCGAGCCGTTGATCTGATCAACCTTCAAGTCGGCGACATCATCACGACAGACAAGGATTGTCGATCTCCATTGGAGGTCTCCATCGCTGGTGTAGGTAAATTCGAAGCTCGCGCGGGTGCATTTAAGGGCCGTAAGGCAGTGGAGATAACTGGTGTCATCGACAAGCCACAAATCGCCTCCACGACCGAATCTGTTGCTTAGCACGAACGCTCGA
>CAYWNG010000171.1:0-10813 GCA_964458685.1 uncultured Pirellulaceae bacterium | reverse complement strand
GATTCTGCAAGCTACGCGACAGATGTTGGCGCTAATGATTCGCAGGAATGGCATCGAACCTAGCGACATTGGTAGCGCACTTTTCACAGTCACCAGCGATTTAGACGCCGAGTTCCCGGCTTTGGCGGCTCGGCAACTTGGGTGGCTTGAGGTCCCCATGCTTTGCGGCTACGAGATCAAGGTGCCTGGATCACTTCCGCTGTGCATTCGCGTCTTGGTGCACTGGATTACCGATAAGAGCCAGAGCGAGATTCAGCACATCTACATCCATGAAGCTGTCAGGTTAAGGCCCGATCTCTCGAAGCTACCTCCGGTCGATTGGGAAGAGTTGGAGGGATGGATTGAGCAAAACATGGGTGGGAAGTAGTGTTAAGCCGGACTATCAAAGGTGTAGGTTGAATCCCGTAATCATTCACTCCTGGCCTCGCTGATACTTTGCCAATTCGGCTCGCAGCTTCGCAACCTCCGCCTCAGCTTGAAGCCTCGCCTCAGCCTCCAATCGCCTTGCCTCCGCCTCCAATCGCCTCGCCTCAGCCTCTTGGATAGCTTTTTCTTGATTGCTAAGAAGTCGCTGGTGTGTTTCCGGATAGTAGAGGTTTAGCTCGCTATCCTCGACTCGCAGATTCAGCTTGAGTTCTTCGCTATAAAGATTACCCATCGAATCGGCGATGATCCTCTCGTATTTGGAATCCTTTAGGCGATAGCCTTGCAAGGGCGGATCTAGGTACTCACAAGTTGGATCGTGAAGAAAGTACTCATTGATGCCCAGCTTGGCATAGAGTTCCGGCTTATCAACAGTATCCTTCTTTTTCGTCTTTCGCGAAGTCGTCTCGATAACTAATTGGGGTACTATGCCTTCAATCCACATCCGATAGATTCGACGACGTTTCTGCTTTAATCCCTTGGCTATGAACGCATCCGGAACCACAAACTTCTTTGGATTACCTTGCTCGTAATACAAGAGCAAGTCACCACTGACGTAGACTTGCTGACCTTCAAAGTAGATCTTCAACAGTTCGATAATGCGAACCATTGCGTCGCGATGCTGGTCCGACTCACCCATCGGCCGTCCGTCCGATTCGGGGTAATAGGTTGTTTCAGTAAATGGAAGAATCATGCCTAGGCTCTTGCAATGGAGCAAAACTTAAGTTCATGCCCTCTCAAGCATATCATGTTCGGACCGAATTGAAAAAGAAAACTCCATGAGGGTTGTTGCTGAGAACTGCTGTCTATCGAGAGGTACTACAGGTCGGCCAAGGGCTGCTCTGCATCGCCAAAGGACTGACTGGCCACCCCCATTCGCTGCATAATCGAGAGGTAAAAACTGCAGAGTTTGCGTTGCGAATCGTCTCGCTTACCGTAGTCGAGCACACGGCCAGTTTCCAATTTGCCGTTCATGCCACCCAAGGTCAGTAATGGGACACGCGTTGATTCGTGCTTGCTACCAGACCACATGTTGTTAACAAACATCAGACACGTGTGATCCAAGACACTGCCTTCTCCTTCGGGCATCGCCTGCAATCGCTCAGCTAAATATGCGAACTGGCTACAGTAGTAGGTCGTAACACGTTCCCACTCTTCAGACAGATCGTCATGAGATGCCAAATGGTGCGGCTTGGAGACGTTGAGGAATGGATAAAACAATCCAGAGATATCGCGACATAGCAGCAGCGATGCGACTCGCGTTCGATTGGTCTGAAACGCCAGGGCGATGATATCGCACATCAATCGCATGTGGTCGCGAATGTCTTCTGGCAAACCATTGTCGGGCCGCTCCATCGCAAATAGAGGCTTTCCTTTTTCTTCGGCTCGGTTGACCGCCTTCTCGACCGGTGTTCGTTGACGCTGGACTCGCTTTTCAACTTCCCGTAGGCTCGTCAGGTACTCGTCCAGTTTAGCTTGATCATTAGCGCTCGAGTTTCGCTGCAATTGTCGAGTGTCTTCCATGATTCGATCGAGGATGCTTTGGTTGCGAGCACTCCCACGATTTTCAAACAGGCTGTCAAATGCCAGCGATGGATAGACTTCCATCGGCACAGGCGATGTCGCGTTTTGCCACGAGATGTGCGAGCTGTAGGCCATCGAAAAGTTGGTCTCGTGGTAACCCGTCGTTGGCTGCTCGCAGCCGAGCACTAAACTGGGCACGATATCGTCAGCACCCAATGCACCGGCGATAGCCTGATCAACGCTCTGTCCACCACGTAATTCGGCACCTTTCTTAAGCGCGGCACCTGAGAGGATATTGCCAGTTTGCCCTGGGTGAATTCCGACTCCCGTTGCATTCTTATTGAATAGCCCGTTAATCACATTCAGCTTGTTCTTCAGCGGTTCAAGCGGTTGTAAGCAGGAGCTCAACTCCATCTCGGCTCCACTTCCTTTTGCCCACCAGTGATTAGGGTGAATCCCACAAGCCATGAACATCACGCCAAAACGTTCTGGAATGGGACTAGAACTAGCCGTTGTTTCTTGACCCCAAACAGGAACCGACTCAAGCCATGGCAAGCCAACCAGCACACCGGTACCGCGCAGCCATCGTCGTCGATTGATCACGGATGGTTTACCAGAAGTATTATTTGTACGGTTCATGTTCAACTCTCGATTCGGTTGATGTCGGTGATTTCTAATTAAGGCTCAGTCGATTTTCCAAGCACAAAAATCTGCCTTGCATTCACTTCTCAATGCCGCGCTTACTGCGAAACTGGGGGCTGAGTAGGATGGTTTGAAAAAGCGGTTGGACTCGATTTTGATTTGCATCCAGCTTTGCCATCATCTCTTCGACCAGCAGATCGTCCGAGACAATTAGGGAACGTCCCAAGGCATACGCCAGCAGGCTCTCGCAGAAGTGCCGCCGAAAATCGTTGAAGCGTGTCGTGAGTATGTATTGCTTGAGTCCATCTAGTCCATTCGACTCAACACCATTCGGCAGTGTTGCCACAGCACTCACTGGTCGGCCTCCAAGATCTTCCGAGCGAACTCGTCCAATTGGATCGTATTGCTCGAGCAACAGTCCAATCGAATCGAATCGCTGATGGCAAGCCGCGCAACTAGGATGCTCGCGATGCTTCTCAAGCAATTGTCGCAGCGTGAGGTCGCCTGTGCTTTTCTCGGAATTGGGTAACTCGGGTACGTTAGGAGGCGGCGGAGGAATCCTCTCGCCCAGCAGCTTTCGAACAACCCAATAGCCTCGCTTGACTGGGCTTGTTCTCAATCCCGGCGAGTTCTGTGTCAAAAACGCTCCCATCGAAAGCAGGCCACTTCGCCCCGCGGCGTGAACTCCTTCGACTCGAAACCAATCATCAGGTCCTTGATACGTATCGTTGGGAGCTTGGATACCATAGTGAGTGGCCAGCGGTTGATTCACAATCAAGTGGTTGCCTTCGATCAATTCGTTAAGACTGCCATTACGCTTCAGCCAATCCCAAAGGAACTCGATAGGTTCGTCAGCCATCGATCGTTGCAACACGTCGTCGTAGCTTGGAAACTGTTCACGGTCGACGCCTTTGTGTTCGTCGAAACGTCGAACCTCCAGCCAGTTGCCCACGAATTCAACAAGCATCGAGCGACAACGCGGATCGTCGATCATCCGTTTGGTTTGTTGTAACAATATTGCGTCATTCGATAAGGAATTCGATGCGACCAACTCTTCAAGCTCTGCATCAGGCTTACTGGCCCAAAGAAAATAGCTCAGCCGATTAGCCAACTCGCGGTCGTTCAATGGAACTCGTTCCGAGGATTCGGTGCGCGAGTCCCACCGAAACAGATACGACGGCGAAACGAGGATCGACACCAGCGTGTCCTCCATCGCGGTGCGATGATCTGCACCCGGAAGTGCTCTCGTATTGGTATAGAATTCGAGTAATCCCCGTCGTTGGTGACTGGCGAGCGGTTTGCGGTAGGCTTGTTCGGCCAGCTTGAGCAGCGATTCGAGTTGCACATGTTCGGCATCTTTAGCGACTCGCTCGACTGCCCGAATCTGACGGTTGATGTCTACGAAGTAGTCGCTAACGGCTTGAATCACCTGAGCGTCATCGGACTCGCTACGCACCTTGGCTTCGTAGACTTGGGCAAACCGTTGAATCATCGATTCGCTGGTCACCGACTTATCTTCGGCGCGAGCAAAGTCGAACTGCGAAGCTCGGATGAAACCAGACTCAGCACGCTCGAACCAAATGAATCCAGCGTATTGTCGAATCGGAGTTAGCGAAATGAGTTCGAACTCCCGCCAGAGACGATCGATTTCGTTTTTCTCGGACTCAGCAAGAATCAAATCCATCAAAGGACCATCATCGCGAAAATAGCCGGTCATGCTGTGGAAGCCAGCGCTCAGCAAGCGGCCCTTGCGTTCGGACTTCTCTTCATTGGAAAAGGGGCGGCCTCGTTCGATGATGAAAAATGCATCGGGAAGGAGCGAGCAGAAGGACTGGTAAGTTTGCTGAATCTCATCGCGATGCTCCGCAAGCGAATCGCGGTCTGCCGGCAGCAATGGCGAGTTATCAGCGATCTCGCCTTGAAACAGATCCGCTCGACATGTTCTTCGCAGCTTGGCAACTTCGTGGTTGTACCAGAGTACCAACGACTGCGAGCCTTGATTCAACTCGCGTGGGCCTCGCAGCAGCTTCACTTTTGGCTTTAGCTTTTCTCGCAGCTCAATCAAATCATCAGCCAGCTCACGACAGATCGCAGCGGCCTGTTCTTCGTCATGACAGTCGGCTAAAGACTTGTCCCAACGCCTGCGAATCTCAGCCTGTGGTCCCCACGCATGCTGGCGTGTGAATAGTTCGCCTTGAAGGAGTTCAAGGTACTTGGGGCTTAACTTCATCTCAACTGCAACTCGGCTCAACTCTGCGGACTTGTCCTGCTGCAACTTCCAACACGCAAGTAGGTAGCGATCCAACTGGACTGGTTGCCGCGAATAGAAGTCGACAATTCGCTGCACACAATAACGGTCTCGGTCGGTCTCGGTGACGACTGGAAATGGTGCGAACTGGATACCCTCGGGAGTGAGCAGCATGTGATCGGCAACGAATCTGGCTGCGTCGATGTACTTGCCAGCTAGTGCAGGCGAAACAGTCAACGACTCGGCGGAATTATCGAATCCCGCCGCGTTAGCCGGGTCGATCGGAAAGCTCTTCGTCGGCCGGATGTCGACTCCGGTTAAATCGCGAATGGTGTTGTTGTACTCGGCGTTATTCAATCGGCGTACGCCTACGATTCCCGGATCGCCTCGATGCTTTTCAGCCAGCGATCGACGAAGCGTTTTCGTCCACTGCGTCAGTTTTTCAATCGATTCAGGAGCGACGCGTTCTTTGACTTCCGCTGGAGGCATGTCGCCTTGTTCAATTCGCGAGACCAACATCTGCCAGCTTGCGAGATTGGAGGCCACGGTATCTAGAGACTTAAAGTGAGTCACATCAAACTTGGCTTCGGGAGAATCGCCACTATGACAACTCACACAGTGTTGTTCCAGCAGCGGGAGAATCTCGGTATCAAAAGCATCGTCGCTTGTTCGAGCTGACGCTGTTGAAAGCCCGGCTAGAACGAGTAGAAGGCTAAAGAGAATTCGAGTTGGTAGACCGTTTGAATTCATGCAGAATTTTGTCCGTGAATTGTCGTACTGCCAGTGTATGCGTAAGCGAGTATACTATCCTCTCCTTTCCTTGGCACGCTTTTGCCGTTGGCCGGTACTCCTTTCCTACCATATTTTGCCGGAGCTTCACCATGATCTTGTCTCGCTACATTCAGTTGTCGACGTTCGTCATCGCTTTTCATTGGGCTGGCAATGCTGGCCTTACCAGAGCTGACGAACCCAAACCGCCCGAGGGATTTCACGCGATTTTCAACGGCGAAGATCTTAGCGGCTGGATTGGATTGGACCCGCATCAAGTCGACAAGCTAAGCGGCGATAAGCGAGATGCAAAACTTGAGCAAATGCGAGAGGCTTTTGCGCAGCATTGGCGAGTCGAAAATGGTGAGCTGATCAACGATGGCAATGGTCCCTACGCAACCACCGAAGAAGATTTCGGCGACTATGAGTTGATGATCGAATACAAAACTGTCGCCGGCGCAGATAGCGGAATTTACCTTCGCGGAATGCCCCAAGTTCAAATCTGGGATAGCTCGCAAGCCTATGACCCAAAACATAGCGACCGCTATCCACAGCTTGGTTCGGGTGGATTGTTTAACAACTCCCCCAATACCCTAGGACGCGATCCCATCATGGTTGCCGACAAGCCTTTTGGACAATGGAACGCGTTCGTGATCAAGCACATTGGTAATCGTGTATGGGTCAAGCTGAACAATAAAGAGGTTGTTGATGGTGCCGTCTTAGAGAATTTCTTTGACCGATCGAAAGACGTACCGGCGCGTGGCCCAATCATGCTGCAGACTCATGGCGGCGAAATTCGCTGGCGCAATATCTACGTTCGCGAGATCAAACCCGCAGAGGCTAAGCGAGCATTGGCATCGCCCATGATCCCTAATCCGACCCACTACAACGTTAGCTACGGACCTCATTCCAAGCAGTTGATTCACTTTTGGAAAGTCGCATCGGACAAGCCGACGCCATTACTTTTCTTCGTGCATGGCGGTGGTTGGATGAACGGAGGTCGATTGAGCGGCCTGGAGGCTATCTTGAAGGACTTTCTCGATGCTGGAATCTCGGTGGCGTCAATCGAATACAGATTCATTCCTGAAGCGACTGCTGATGGTGTCGTTCCACCGGTAAAGGGACCACTACATGATGCAGCTCGAGCGCTACAGTTTATTCGCAGCAAGGCGACTGAGTGGAACATCGACAAGACACGCATCGGCGCGAGTGGAGGATCTGCGGGAGCTTGTACATCGCTATGGCTAGCGTTCCACGATGACCTAGCAGACCCCAATAGCCCCGATCCAATAGCGCGCGAATCCACGCGGCTGTTTTGTGCAGCAGTTACCGGCGCGCAAACTACACTTGATCCCAAGCAGATGCGTGATTGGACTCCGAACAGTCGCTACGGCGGACATGCATTCGGATTTATGACAGACCCGAACAATCGCGACGGTCAATTCAATGAGTTCTACAATAATCGCGAGAAGATCAAAGAATGGATTGCTGAATACTCGCCCTATGCGCTAGTCAGCAGCGACGATCCACCGATCTACTTGTTCTATTCGACACCACCCGCTCTTGGCCAAGAGCAAAAGGATCCGACGCACACATCTAACTTTGGAGTCAAACTACAAGAGCACTGCCGCGCGAATAAGGTGGCCTGTGATCTGTTTTATCCTGGGGCAGAGGACGTTAAGCACTCTACCGTTAAGGACTTTCTCATTGAGAAACTGAAGGCCAAATAATTGGAGGGAAAGCAGCTTGGCTTATAAGCTTACTAGGTTGTTTGGTCGTTTGTGTCTAACTAACAAGCTCTTATTTCAGTGATGGTAGCGAGATCTTCAACTCGGTGTCCTCCGCTTTCCACTTGATCTTAAGCGGAGTCTTTTGAGGATCGCCATAGGATGCGGGGAGCTTCAACAAAGCTGCTCCTATGGACACGACCGAAACGTGGTACTCGCCAGGAGCCAACTGACAGCCGCCTGTGCCATCAGGCTTGGATAGTTGAAACCGACCATCTAAACCAGTAACCCCAACGGCCAAGGGTTTTGACTGTCCCGCTGGGTAGATCTTTAACTCGAACTCAGCAACTGGTTGATCCGCCGAAGTCAATATGCCTGAAGTTCCAGATGAAGGAGTACTGGCAGTGGACCCACAACCAAGCATCTGCAAAACACAAAGGCAGATGCACAGAAGTGCGAGTTTTGGGACGACGACTCTCGACGATCGGTTGTGCACTTTGAAGTCCTCTTCTGGATGTATCGCTCAGAAAAACATATCTGAGGGAAAGGGCGCTACTTAAGGAGATGATCCGAGCGAACCGACGTATCGGTCGCTCGGAGCATCTTCGACATGCCTAGGCAATCAAGCCTAGTTGTCGAGGGTAGCGATATCTCCAGCGTTCGAAGTGTGGAGAGCGATGTGAACGGCGCGGTCGATGGTGGCACTGAGGAAGTGTGTGCTTCCATCACCCAAACTAACTTGCGCTCCTCCAGTGTGAAGGCTTCGCGGTGCAAACCAGCCTCGTCCGTGTACGTTGATATCTGGAATTCGGCTGTTGGGTGTCAGGTAGCCATTGGTGACAACTGAATAGGGCACTCCTCGAATCCAGTTCTCTCCTCGAAGGCCACGCCATGATGTAATCGTTGCACTTACTGCAGCTAAGTCGGGATTGCGAATTGTGCTGCCAATTACAAAACCTGGTACACCAGGTGGATTGGAACTCGATCCGCCCCACGAGCCGATACGTCGATGAGGTGGGCGCGGCATTGGACCAGTCGAGATAATCTTGTCTCCCTTGAGCGACTCGGAGAGCATCACTGTTTGGCTTAGCCCATCGGTGATGTTTGCGATTCTCGCAAACGAGTTTTCCCAAACAAATCCATCTGTCGGATAGCGGTCGTCGTAATTGGTGCCAGTCCCACTGCCGTAAGAGAACATATAGTTCAGTCCGCCTACCTTTGCGATTGTGCCATCTGGTAGCAGAGTATCGAACAGTGGGTCAGCAGGATCGCTCGGGCACTGCATGACGGGCAACACCGTTGCAGCAGCTACGCGATGCACTGGATTAAGTCTCGCGGCGAATGCCGGACCAACATAAAGTGGTTGGGTGTAGTCGATCAGGTCCGAGAGGTTCCCCTGTTCAATGAAAGGCAGAATTCTTGCCTGAGGCGAAAACGAACTGGAGCCAGTTAATCCTGGAAGTCTCCTATAGGTAGCTTCATAGTTCAAGGTCGCCAACCCTAGCTGGCGAAGATTGTTCGAGCAACTCATCCTTCTCGCAGCCTCCCTGGCCGATTGAACGGCAGGAAGCAACAAGCCAACAAGTATTCCGATGATTGCGATAACAACGAGCAGTTCAACTAGTGTGAAACCGACTCGCAGAAGCGTAGCGTTTGATCTCTTCATCTTAGATTGCTCCATTACTCGGTGCGATTTATCTCTCACTTGGGCGAACTCAGCACAGCACAAAGCTCAATCGCCCAAATGCTTAGTTCGCTCGTGATTCGTTTGTTGTGTACAAGATACGCACTTGCATAGTGTATGCAATAGGCCGCGGGGAATTCTATGGAAGAAAGATGGCGGAAAGCTGTTTTTCCAAGGATTCCCTGAGGAAAACACGTATCGGGCTCGTTCTGGGGGCGGTTGGGAACTGTCCCTTTAGTTCTTCGCTGTCCAATTTTGGTAAACTACCAAGCCTTCAAAAGTGATTCACGTAGATGCTTCAGGCTCATGAAATCCACCACGACGACGCTCGATCCCGTTCGGATTATCGAAACTATTGACCGCCTAAGGCTGCGAATCGAGTCGCGGTTTCCGGGGTCAGGACTGTTGGGGGTTTGCGGGATCTGTTTGAAGATTGCCGAGCAAGCCAGGGCTCGCGCCGAGTTCATTGATCGTCCGACCTATTGGTTGCGAGCGCTCATTATTCTGTTCATCGTGGCGATCGTTTTCGGAGTCGTGTCGGTCACTGTCTTTCTGCCACGGCACCTGTTGGATATCACGGAGAATTGGGAGACGATTGAGGCGTTGACCAGCGAGACGCTCTTGCTTGCCGCTGGGCTGTTCTTCTTGATCTCGTTGGAAACTCGCTTCAAGCGACGACGAGCACTTTCAGCGATCCATGAACTGCGCGCATTGGCTCACGTAGTCGATATGCACCAGTTGACCAAGGACCCCGAGCGACTGCTGCCCGACTGGATCCAAAGCGAACACTCGCCAAGCATGACCATGAACGCCTTTGAATTAGGCCGATACTTGGACTACTGCAATGAGATGTTGTCGCTCATCGGCAAGTTGGCTGCAGTCTACATCCAACGATTCGATGACGAAGTTGCATTGGAAGCTGTTACCGAAGTTGAAATACTCACCGCCAGTCTATGCGATCGAATCTGGCAGAAGATTATGTTCCTTAACGCGATCGAAGGTCAGTTGCGAACCAGGAGCGACTTACGCAAAGAGGTCAACCAAGCAGTTGCTGTTCCAAGCTCGACGACGCAGCCATTAAAGAACCTCTCATCAGATCCCTCGTTGACGAACGGTAGTGATATGCCCCATGCAGACGCGAAAGAGGATTGAATGACCAGACTGACGATTGAACATGTCAGTCCACAACGAAGCGATACTGCAATGACTCCTGCTATTGATCCTCTGGAACGATCTTCGCTCCACAAGTATCACAAGTTGTTTCCGAGTGTAGCATCTGACCACAGTTGCTACAGGCATAAAACTGGTGAGAAGATTCGGCTCCGCTAATCTCCCCCGAATACTTTAAGCCGGAAATCTTCTTGAGCAAGCGAATGATCTCAGCCAAGCTCCGCAGGACAACCCAAACAACCGCACAATTAATCGCTACAAAGGTTGCCAGGAGCAACACAAACCAAAAAGGTTGAGCCCTGACAATCATTCCTACTAGCACAATGAAAAAACTGGAAATTATTCCCAGCAACAAAAGCACCGTAGCCCAAAAATCGACGGTAGTTTCCAAGCCACCAGAGGCATTCCGTTTTGTATCTAAGACGCGATGTGCTGTGAGCAGTGGTTCCATGGTGATTGCTGCAATGGAAGCTGTGGGCGTTGAGTATCTTACACCTGAGTACGTGAGATTGTAGTGCTGGGGACTGCTGGTGTCTCCATTTGCCATGATGAATTCGTGTCCTGCAATTCAAAAATTCTGAGCGGCAAGTACACTATGGACCTTCTTGGTTTTACTAACACGATGTG